>VBAF01000355.1 GCA_005884705.1 Alphaproteobacteria bacterium | reverse complement strand
TTCAGCGGGACGAAGAACTCGGCGTTGAAGAAGCCGGTGGAATCGGTGCCGTCGTCTGGCCGGCCGTGCTGGGAGATCACGGTCTCGGCCTCCGGGAAGCCCTTGATCAGCTTGCGCATGCGGTTGGCGTAGTCGTTGCCGGCCTCGAGCGAGATCGACGCCGGCATGACGGCGCGGATCCACATGTTGCCTTCCTCGAGCTTGGGCAGGAACTCGAGCCCGATGCTGCTGCCGGCGCCGACGGCGGCCAGAGCCATGGCGAGACCGGCGAGCGCGGTCGCTGCGCGACGCGCCAGCACGAAGCCGCGCACCCGGGCATAGAAGGCGGAGAGCGCCTGCACGATCCGCGTCTCGCCATGGGCCACCCTCTCGGGCAGCAGCAGCGCCGCCAGCGCCGGCGAGACGGTGAAGGTCGCGAGCAGGCCGCCCGACAAGGCGTAGGCATAGGTGCGCGCCATCGGCCCGAAGATGTGGCCTTCGACGCCCGACAGGGTGAACAGCGGCAGGAAGCCCGCGATGATGATGGTGGCCGAGAAGAAGATCGCTTTGGTCACCTCGGTCGAGGCGCGGTAGATGGTCTGCACCTTGTCGCTTCGCGCGTCGCGATGGGACAAGTGGCGGAAGATGTTCTCGACCATGATCACCGTCGCATCGACGATGATGCCGAAGTCGATCGCACCCATCGATAGCAGGTTCGCCGATTCGCCGGACAGAACCAGGATCACCACCGCGAACAACAGCGCGAACGGGATGGTGGCCGAGACGATCAGGGCGCTCCGCAGGTCGCCGAGGAACAGCCACTGGATGAAGAAGATCAGCGTCACGCCCAGCACCATGTTGTGCAGCACGGTGTGGGTGGTGATGTCGACCAGGGTGCTGCGGTCGTAGACGCGCTCGATGCGCACGCCGGGCGGCAGGATGTTGGTGGTGTTGATGCGCCCGACCTCGGCCAGCACGCCCTGCAGGGTCGGCAGCGTCTCGGCGCCGCGCCGCATCAGCACGATGCCCTGGACGATGTCGTCGTCCTCGTTCTGGCCGGCGATGCCGAGCCGCGGCTGGTTGCCGACCGTGACGGTGGCGACGTCGGACACCAGCACCGGCGCGCCGTCGCGCGCCGCCAGCATGGTGCTGCGGATGTCGTCCATCGAGCGGATCTGGCCGACCGAGCGCACGATCGCCGACTGCGAGCCGATGTTCACCGTGTTGGCGCCGACGTTGATGTTGGCGTTGTTCAGCCCATCGAGCACCTGCTTGAGCGTGAGGCCGTAGGCGAGCAGCCGGTCGAGATCGACGGTGATGTCGTAGGTCTTGGTCTTGCCGCCCCAGCCGGTGACGTCGATCACGCCGGGGATCGCCTTGAAGCGGCGCTCGAGGATCCAGTCCTGGATGGTCTTGAGATTGGTGACGGTGAAGCCCGGCGGGCCGGTGATGCGGTAGCGGAAGATCTCGCCGATCGGGCTGGTCGGCGACAGCACGGGCTGCGCGCCGTTGGGCAGGTTGCCGAGCTGGCTCAGGCGGTTGATGACGAACTGCGAGGCCTGCTGGTAGGTGACGTCGTAGGTGAACTGCACCTTCACGTCGCTCAGGCCGAACAGCGAGATGGTGCGGATCGCCTGGACGTTGGGGATGCCGGCCATCTGGACCTCGATCGGCACGGTGATGTAGCGCTCGATCTCCTCCGACGACTGGCCGGGATTCTGGGTGATGATGTCGACCAGCGGCGGCACCGGGTCGGGATAGGCCTCGATGTTGAGCGTCTTGTAGGCGAACAGGCCGCCGACCATCAGCGTCGCCGCCAGGATGACGACGAGGATGCGCTGCTTCAGCGCCGCGGCGACGAGGGCGTGCATGACGAGGGTCCGGCCGGCGGCCTTGGCTCAGTCCCGCGTGGCGGCGCGGTCGATGAACAGCGTGCCGCTCGCCACCACGGTCTCGCCGACACTGAGCCCGTTGCGCACCTCGACCAGGCCATTGGTCGTGGCGCCGACCTCGATCGGCCGCGTCACCACCGACTTCTCGTTCGGCCGCGCCACCCAGACGCGAGCCTGCGCACCCTCGTAGACGACCGCCTCCTGCGGCACCGCCGGCATCAGCCGGCTCTCGCCCGAGACGATGCGGAAGGAGGCGAACATCTCGGGCAAGAGCTCGCGGCCCGGATTCGCGATCTCGGCGCGCACCGGCAGGCGGCGGGTGTTGGGATCGAGCGCCGGCGCCACGTAGGCGAGCCGGGCGTTGAAGACGCGTCCGGGATAGGCGAGCACCGAGACCTCGACTTGCGCCCCGATCTTCATCTTGGGCGCATCCGATTCGCGCACGTTGGCGATCAGCCAGACCGTCGACAGGTCGCCGACGGTGAACACCGGGTCGCTGGCGCCGACAGTGATGTACTGGCCGAGGCCGACCTTGCGCTGGATCACCGTGCCGGCGATCGGCGCGGCGACCATCGACTCGGCGCCGATGCGGTCGACCTTCTCGAGCCGCTCGATCTCCTCGTCGGAGCGGCCGAGGATACGCAGCCGGTTGCGCACCGCGGCGAGCGCGATCTCGGCCGAGCGCTGGTCGCCCTGCGCGCCCACCAGGTCGGACTGCGCCTGCTCGAGATCCTTGAGCGCGCCGCCGCGGATCGCCAGCAGGTCGCGCTGCCGCTTCTCGACCTGCTGCGCCAGCGCCAGCCGCGACTTGGCCTTCTCGACGCCGGCGACGGCGGTGACGAGGTCGTTCTGGCCCTGCACGAACTCGCTCGCCTCGATGGCGAACAGCGGCGCGCCGCGCTCGACATGCTCGCCGGGCCGGGCGATCAGCCGGCTGACCCGGCCGGAGTAGGGCGAGAAGACCGGCGTGGTGGTGTCCTCGTTGATCGCGATCTTGCCGTCGGTCGCGCGCTCGTCGCGGAACGAGACCTGGCGCACTGCGGCGAGCCTGAGGCTCGCCCACTGCGTCTCGCTCGGCCGGAAGGCGCCGTCGGCATCGCGCGTCACCTTGTCCGACCGCGCCACCGCATTGCCCGGGCCGCTGTTCAGGATCCACACGCCGGAAATGATGGCGACGACAGCCAGCACGCCGCCGCCTGCCAGCCAGAGGCGGTTGCGGCGAAGGCGCTGCTGCGGAGCAGATTTGGCCTGGACACTCATGAGTACGCGATTCCGTGGCCGGTTGGCGATTGAAGTGCGCGCTAAACTAGCGCTCTCCTCTTACGTCAACCTGACGCGCGGGCCGGTCCGGCCGTGATATGATAAGGCCACACGACGTGCGAGGAGGCGAATCAGCAGTGAGGGTGCTTCTCGTCGAGGACAACCCAGAGCTTGTATCCCTCCTCAAGAAGGGCCTGGCGCAGAGCGGCTTCTCGGCCGATTCGATGGGTACGGTAGGCGATGCCCTTCACGTTCTCGCGACCATGAAATATGCAGCCGTCGTCCTCGATCTCGGCCTACCCGACGAGGACGGCCTCGTCCTGCTGCGCGATATGCGCCGCCGCCACGACACCACGCCGGTGCTGGTGCTGACCGCGCGCGACGGCGTCAGCGACCGCGTGACCGGCCTGCGCGAGGGCGCCGACGACTATCTGCTGCGCCGTCCCGGCAACCTGCTCGGCCGGCTGCTCACCTTCGGCAACGTCTCGCTCGACACCGAGGGCCGCCAGGTCTTCGTCGACGGCATCGCGCGCGCCTTTCCGGCGCGCGAGACGGCGGTGCTGGAGATCCTGCTGCGCCGCGGCGGCAACGTCGCGCCCAAGCGGCTGTTCGAAGACCAGCTGTTCGGCCTCTCGGGCGACGTCGGATCGAACGCCGTCGAAGTCTACGTCCACCGGCTGCGCAAGATGCTCGGCGACGCCGGCGCCGGCGTCAGGATTCACACCGTGCGCGGCGTCGGCTACCTGATGGCGGAGGAAAAGGCGGAGTGATCCGGTTCCGCTCGATCATCAGCCGCATCGTGGCCTTCCACGTCGTGGCGATCGGCGTGACGTCGGTGCTGATGCCGCTGGCGCTCTACTATCTGCTGAACCAGGCGGCCAACGGCCTGCACCGCGATGCGCTGCGCAGCCAGGCCTTCACCATCGCGAGCTTCCTGAGGCCGCAGCCCGACGGCGGGATCACGCTCGACATCCCGTCCGAGGTGCGGCCGCTTTATTCCGGCGACTACGGGCTCTACGCCTATTCCGTGCTTGATACCGACGGCAAGGTGCTGTTCTCGTCGCGACCCGACGGCAAGCCGCTGTTCGAGCACGACGAGCAGGCGGTGCGCGACTGGTACGTCCGCCGCCGCAGCACCGGCACGACCCTGTTCGGCGTCAGCGTCGCGCGGCCGATCGGCGAGCACATGTATTTCGTCCAGGTCGGCCAGGACCTCGCCCATCGCGACGTCATCATCGACGACGTCGTCACGCAGTTCTTCCCGCGCGTCGCCTGGATCACCTTCCCGATGCTGCTGCTGCTGCTGCTGATCGACATCGTGATCTTCCGCCGCGCGCTCGCTTCGGTGACCGAGGCCTCGGCCGCCGCCGCCTCGGTTGGCCCGCAGCGCACCGACGTGCGCCTGCCCGAGGAGGCGGTGCCCTCGGAGATCGCGCCGCTGGTCCATGCCGTCAACCAGGCGCTCGACCGGCTCGAGGGCGGCTTCCGCGCCCAGCGCAACTTCACCGCCGACATGGCGCACGAGCTGCGCACGCCGCTCGCCATCGTGCGCGCCCGCGTCGATTCGCTCGAGCCCGGCCTGCTGCGAGACCAGCTGCGCGCCGACCTGGTCAACATGACCCGCACGGTCAACCAGGTGCTCGACATCGCCGAGCTCGAGAACTTCCTGGTCGGCGCCGACGCGCGGGCCGACCTCCACGAGGTCTGCACCGACGCCGTCGCCTTCATGGCGCCGCTCGCCGTCGAGCGCGGCCAGACCATCGCGCTGACCGGCGCCCAGGGACCGGTCTGGGTGCGCGGCCATACCGAGGCGCTGTTCCGCGCCGTACGCAACCTGATCGAGAATGCGATCCGCCACACGCCGGCCGGCATCTCGATCGAGGTCGAGGTCGGCGAGGACGGCCAGGTGCGGGTGCTTGACGACGGGCCGGGCGTGCCCGCGGCCGACCGCGAATCGATCTTCCGCCGGTTCTGGCGGCGCGACCGCAGCAAGGCCGACAGCCGGGGCTTGGGCCTTGCCATCGTCGCCCGCGTCGCCGAGGCGCACGAAGGCAGCGTCTCGGTCGAGGAGCGGCCAGGCGGCGGCTCGATCTTCATCTTGCGGCTGAATATGGGGAGGTGGCAGCGTCCTACGCTGACGGAGGGGTCAGGGGTAGCCGGCGGGCGCGGCTCATGACCCCTCCGTCGCCGTAAGACCGCGACACCTCCCCATATGAATGGGGAAGGCCAAGAAACGAGCCGCAAAAGCGGCCGAGGCAGGGGGCTCGAGACTGGGATGACGGCAGCGTCAAGCTCTGAGGCGGATACCTTTCCCAAGCTCCTGGCGGGGCTCGCCGGCACGCGCCCGCACGCGCCGGCCTATCGGGAGAAGGAATACGGTATCTGGCAGACCTACGACTGGGCCCATGTCGCGGCGCAGGTCAACCGCCTGGCCGCCGGCCTTGTCGACCTGGGCTTTGCCCGCGGCGAGCGGCTGATCGTGATCGGCGACAACCGCCCGCGGCTCTATTGGGCGATGGCCGCGGTGCAGTTGCTGGGCGGCGTGCCGGTGCCGGTCTACCAGGACTCGGTCACCGAGGAGCTGGCCTATGTGGTCGACCATGCCGGCGCGCGCTACGCCATCGCCGAGAACCAGGAGCAGATCGACAAGCTGCTCGAGATCCAGAAGAGCGTGCCGTCGCTGGCGACGCTGATCTACGCCGATGCGCGCGGGCTGCGGTACTACCAAAGCCTGCTGTCCTACGACGAGGTGCTGGAGCGAGGCGCCAAGCGGCTGCAGGCCTCGCCCGGCCTGGTGGCCGACGAGGTCGCCAAGGGTCGCGGCGGCGACGATGCGATCATGCTCTACACCTCGGGCACGACCGGCCGGCCCAAGGGCGCCGTGCTGAGCCACGACAATCTCGTCTGGGCAGCCAAGGCCGGCGCGGAGTTCGACGGGCTGAAGGCGGGCGACGAGTTGCTCTCCTACCTGCCGATGGCGTGGGTCGGCGATCATCTGTTCTCCTATGCGCAGGGCCATGTCGTCGGGCTGGTGGTGAACTGCCCCGAATCGGCCGCGACCGTGCTGACCGACCTGCGCGAGATCGGCCCGACCTATTACTTCGCGCCGCCGCGCGTGCTCGAGAACCTGATCACCCAGGTCATGATCCGCATGGAGGATGCGAGCGTCCTGAAGCGCCGGCTCTTCCAGTACTTCATGGCGCTCGCCCGCACCGTCGGGCCGGCACTGATCGACGGCCGTCCAGTCGGTCCGCTCGACCGGCTGCTCTATCGGCTGGGCGACCTGCTGGTGTACGGCCCGCTCAAGAACACGCTCGGCATGAGCCGCGTGCGCGTGGCCTACACCGCGGGCGAGGCGGTGGGGCCCGAGATCTTCAACTTCTACCGCTCGCTCGGCGTCAACATGAAGCAGCTCTACGGCCAGACCGAAGCGAGCGTGTTCGTCACCATCCATCCCAACGGCGAGGTCTTCCCCGACACGGTCGGCAAGCCGGTGGCCAACGTCGAGCTCAGGATCGCCGAGTCGGGCGAGGTGCTCTATCGCAGCCCCGGCGTGTTCAAGGAGTATTTCAAGAACCCGCAGGCGACCAGCGACACCAAGACGGCAGACGGCTGGGTCCATACCGGCGATGCGGGCTATCTCGACGAGCGCGGGCACCTCAAGATCATCGACCGCGCCAAGGATGTCGGGAAACTGAACGACGGCACGCTGTTTGCGCCGAAATTCATCGAGAACAAGCTGAAGTTCTTCCCGCACATCAATGAGGCGGTGACGTTCGGCCACGGCCGCGATTTCGTCGCGGCATTCGTCAACATCGACATGGTTGCGGTCGGCGACTGGGCGGAGCGGCGCAACATCGCCTATGCGAGCTACCAGGAGCTGGCGGCCCATCCCGCGGTCTGCGACCTGATCCAGGAGGAGATCGAGCGGGTCAATCGCGACCTCGCGCACGATCCGCGCATGGCCGGCGCGCAGATCCGCCGCTTCCTGATCCTGCACAAGGCGCTGGAAGCCGACGACGGCGAGCTCACGCGCACCAACAAGGTGCGGCGCGGCTTCATCGGCGAACGCTACAAGGTGCTGGTCGACGCGCTCTACAGCGGCGCCCGGGACGTGCACATCAAGGTCGACATGACCTTCGAGGACGGCCGCAAGGGCACGATCGAGGGCGATGTCGCGATCCGCGACCTCGTCCCGCAGCACGCGATGCCGCTCGAGCAGGCGAGCTGACCGCGATGGCGTCGCGTCAACGCCTGTTCAACGAGGTCCTGCTCTCGGTCGAGAACATCAGCCTGTCGTTCGGCGGCGTGAAGGCGCTGAGCGACATCAGCTTCGACATCATGAAGGGCGAGATCCGCGCCATCATCGGCCCCAACGGCGCCGGCAAGTCGTCGATGCTGAACTGCATCAACGGCTTCTATCACCCGCAGCAGGGCGCCATCACCTACAAGGGCGTCAAGCGCTCGCGCATGCGTCCGCACGAGGCGGCCGAGCAGGGCATCGCCCGCACCTTCCAGAACATCGCCCTGTTTCGCGGCATGAGCACGCTCGACAACATCATGACCGGCCGCAACCTGCGCATGAAGACCGGCCTGTTCTGGCAGGCCTTGCGGGTCGGCCCCGCCGCGCGCGAGGAGATCGAGCATCGCAAGACGGTCGAGCGGATCATCGACTTCCTCGAGATCCAGCACATCCGCAAGGTGCCGGTCGGCCAGCTGCCCTACGGCCTGCAGAAGCGGGTCGAGCTCGGCCGCGCGCTCGCCGCCGAGCCCGAGCTGCTGCTGCTCGACGAGCCGATGGCCGGCATGAACCTCGAGGAGAAGCAGGACATGTGCCGCTTCGTGCTCGACGTGAACGACGAGTTCGGCACCACGATCTGCCTGATCGAGCACGACATGGGCGTGGTGATGGACATCTCCGACCGGGTCGTGGTTCTCGACTACGGCAAGAAGATCGGCGACGGCGTGCCCGACACGGTCAAGACCGACCGTGCCGTGATCGAGGCCTATCATCCCGAGCGCAGCGAGGGATCCATGGGGCCACACAATAGATCCCTCGCTGCGCTCGCGATGACAATTTTGGCGGCATCGCCGCCGTGCGCCGTGGTGTGACGATGGGCTTCTTCCTCGAAGTGCTGATCGGCGGGCTGCTGGCGGGGGTGCTTTACTCCCTGGTCGCGCTGGGCTTCGTGCTGATCTTCAAGGCCTCCGGCGTCTTCAACTTCGCCCAGGGCGCGATGGTGCTGACGGCGGCGCTGGCCCTGGTGCGGGCGCTCGAGCTGTTCGAGCAATGGAAATGGCCGTTCTGGCTGGCGCTGGTCGCCGCCTTCCTGTTCGCGGCGGTGATCATGGCGGCGGTGGCGTGGCTCGCCGAGAAGTTGGTGCTGCGCAAGCTGGTGAACCAGGAAGGCATCATCCTGTTCATGGCCACCATCGGCCTGACGTTCTTCCTCGAAGGCGTGGCGCAGACCCTGTTCGGCTCCGACGTCTATCCACTCAACATCGGCCTGCCCAAAGACCCGATGTTCATCCTCGAATCGCTGTTCGACGGCGGCATCCTGGTGAACGAGCTCGACATCTGGGCGGCCGTCATCGCCGGCCTGCTGGTGGCGGGATTGGCGATCTTCTTCCAGCGCACCCGCATCGGCCGCGCGCTGCGCGCCGTCGCAGACGACCATGCCGCGGCGCAATCGGTCGGCATCCCGCTCAACCAGATCTGGTTCATCGTCTGGCTGGTGGCGGGCCTGGTCGCGCTGGTCGCCGGCGCGGTGTGGGGCAGCAAGCTCGGCGTGCAGTTCTCGCTGTCGCTGCTGGCGCTCAAGGCGCTGCCGGTGCTGATCCTGGGCGGCTTCACCTCGGTGCCGGGCGCGATCATCGGCGGGCTGATCATCGGCGCCGGCGAGAAGCTCGCCGAGGTCTTCCTCGGGCCGTCGATGGGCGGCGGCATCGAGATCTGGTTCGCTTATGTGGTGGCGCTGCTCTTCCTGCTGTTCCGGCCGCAGGGCCTGTTCGGCGAGCGCATCATCGAGCGCGTCTAGAAGGAGGCGATCGTGATCTACCGCGAAGCCGGCCAATACAAGGCCACCTACGAGGCCGACCAGGCGATCTTCCCGATCGCCCAGGACCGCTTCGTCATGCTGGCGCTGCTGCTGATCGCCTTCGTCGCGGTGCCGCTGCTCGCCAGCGAGTATGTCTATCGCGCCGTGCTGATCCCGACGGTGATCCTGGGGCTGGCCGCGATCGGCCTCAACGTGCTGATGGGTTATTGCGGCCAGGTCTCGCTCGGCTCCGGCGCCTTCATGGGCGTCGGCGCCTACGCCGCCTTCAACCTTTCCGTCCACCTGCCGTTCCTCAATCCACTGGTCTGCATCCTGCTGAGCGGCTTCGTGGCGGCGGCGATCGGCATCGCTTTCGGCGTGCCCAGCCTGCGCATCAAGGGCTTCTATCTCGCCTGCGCGACGCTGGCCGCGCAGTTCTTCGGCGACTGGGCGTTCCTGCGCATCAAGTGGATCACCAACTACACGCCGTCGGGCTCGGTCAATGCGCCGCCGATCGGGCTGTTCGGCCTCGATTTCTCCTCGCCGACCGCGACCTACATCATCGCGCTCTGCTTTACCCTGTTGCTGGGGCTCGCCACCAAGAACCTGGTGCGCGGCCATGTCGGCCGGCAATGGATGGCGATCCGCGACATGGATATCGCCGCCGAGATCATCGGCGTGCGGCCGATGTACGCCAAGCTTACCGCCTTCGCCGTCTCGTCGTTCCTGATCGGCGTCGCCGGCGCGATGTGGGCCTTCCTCTATCTCGGCTCGTGGGAGCCCGCCGCCTTCTCGATCGACCGGTCGTTTCAGCTCATGTTCATGGTGATCATCGGCGGGCTGGGCTCGATCCTGGGCAGCGTGCTGGGCGCGATCTTCATCGTCCTGCTGCCGATCTTCCTCAACCAGGCGCTGCCGCCGCTCGGCGCCCTGGTCGGCTGGCGGATCAGCACTGCCACCGTTTCTCACTTCGAGTCGATGATCTTCGGTGCCCTGATCGTCTTCTTCCTGGTGGTCGAACCGCACGGGCTCGCGCGGCTGTGGTCGGTCGGCAAGGAAAAGCTCCGGCTATGGCCCT
>VBAF01000354.1:3759-7361 GCA_005884705.1 Alphaproteobacteria bacterium | reverse complement strand
CGCCCGCAAGCTCGAATTGCCGGCCAACGCCTGGACGCGGCGCTATCGCGCGCGGGTGCATGGCGAGGTCAATCCCGAGCGGCTGGCGGCGCTGGCCAAGGGCATCACCATCGAGGGCGTGCGCTATGGCGCCATCGACGCCAAGCTCGACCGCCAGCAGCGCACCAACGCCTGGATCGACATCGCCCTGACCGAGGGCAAGAACCGCGAGGTGCGCAACGTGCTGGCCCATCTCGACCTGCCGGTGGTGCGCCTGATCCGGGTCGCCTTCGGGCCGGTCTATCTCGGCGAGCTGCCGCGCGGCGCCGTCGACGAGGTGCCGGAGCAGGCGCTCTCGAGCCTGTTCGGCGTGCGTCCCCAGCGCAAGCCGGGCTGGGCCAAGCCGCGCGCCAGGCCGCGCCGTCATTGATGCTCAAGATCGTCGGCGGCAAGCATCGCGGCCGGTCGATCGCCGCGCCCGAGGGAGTGACGACGCGGCCGACCTCCAATCGCGCGCGCGAATCGCTGTTCAACATCCTGACGCATGCCCGCTGGCGCGATGGTGATATCCACGGGGGCACCTCGCCGCTGGTCGAAGCCCGTGTGCTCGACGCCTTCGCAGGGTCAGGAGCGCTAGGCCTCGAGGCACTGTCGCGTGGCGCGGCGCACGCCAGCTTCCTCGACAACGACGCGACAGCGATCAAGCTGATCGGCGAGAACCTGCGCAAGATGGGCGAGGCCGCCAACGCCAAGGTGATTCGCGCCGACGCGACACGGCCGCCGCCGTCGCGAGAGGGCTGCGATCTCGTCCTGCTCGATCCGCCCTACCGCTCGGGGTTGGCCGCGCCGGCGCTGACGGCGCTGGCCGCGGCCGGCTGGCTCCAATACGGCGCGATCGCGACCGTCGAGCTCGCCAGCACCGAGGACCTCGATCCGCCGCCGGGCTTCGAGCCGATCGACGAGAGGCGCTATGGTGCGGCCAAGATCGTCATCCTGTGCTATCGCCCATGAAGCTCACCGCTCCGCTTTATCTGCTGCGCCACGGCGAGACGGCGTGGAATCTCGACCGCCGCATGCAAGGCAGCCGGGATTCCGACCTCACTGCGCGCGGTCGCGCCCAGGCCGCCGCGATGGGCCGCGCGCTCGCCTCAGAGCTCGCGCGCGCGCCCGGCCCGACGGTCTTCCTGCGCAGCCCGCTCGGCCGGACCTGCGAGACCGCGCTGATCGTCGGCCACGAACTCGGCCTCGATCCGGCCGGCTGGCGCGACGATCCGAGGCTCGCCGAGCTGCGCTACGGCGACTGGGAAGGCTCCACCTGGGCCGAGATCGAGGTCGACCATCCCGATGCGATGGCGCGCTGGCGGGCCGACCCGGAGGGCTTCTGCCCGCCGGGCGGCGAGAGCCATTTCGACTTGCGCCGCCGCTCGGCCGCGGTGCTGGCCGAGATCATCGCCTCGGGCACACGCACCGTCGTGGTCAGCCATGGCGTCAGCGGCGCGGTGCTGCGTGGACTGCACCTCGGCCTCGATGCGCGGGCGATGTTCGTGCTGGACAAGCCGCAGGACGCCTTCTTCCGCCTGCTCGACGGCCGTGAAGAGCGCATCCTGGCGGCCTTGGAGCCCGCCTAGACCAGGCTGCGCGGTACTCTAACACCGCGAGGGGGTGGGGGTGTGGCAGGAACAATCGCGCAAAACCCTTGCGCCATAGGCATCGGAGGCTTCCCACGGGCGTGGGAAGTCCGGCAACGTCTAACCCTTGGCGAGACGCGCGACGCGGCCGCAGCCGCCGCTTTCGGTCACGGTCAGGGTGTTGCCCTGTGCGGTCACCGTCAGGCGATTCTCGCGCCGGTCGGTGCCCTTCACCGAGGCGACGGCGAGCAACGAGAAGCTGCCGGGCTTCATCAGGCCGTGGATCTGCCACAAGCCGGGCGTGGGCGGCGGCGGTGGCCCCTTCTTGGTGTTGGGCACCGGTCCGTGCGCCGAGCTGTCGTAGGCGCTGCCGTCGACGATGCCGGTGTCGATGGTGAGGTCGTAGTCGAGCGGCGCATTGCACGAGCCGCCGTCGCTGCGGCCGCGCCATTGGCCGTCAAATGTCGAAGAGGGCGGGCTCGGCGCCTGGGCGAGGGCAGGAGCCGTAGCGGCGAGCACCAGGCAGAGCGACAGCAAGATCTTCATCGTCTTCCGAACAGCCGCTCGATGTCGGCCAGCTTGAGTTCGACGTAGGTCGGGCGGCCGTGATTGCATTGGCCGGAATGGGGCGTCGCCTCCATCTGGCGCAGCAGCGCGTTCATCTCGTCGACCGTGAGCCGCCGGCCAGCACGCACCGAGGTGTGGCAGGCGAGGGTGCCGCACACCTCCTCGACCTTTTCCTTGAGCGACAGGTGATCGCCCATCTCGGCCAGCTCGTCGGCGAGGTCACGCACCAGGCCCTGCACGTCGGCCTCGCCGAGCAGCGCCGGAGTCTCGCGCACCACCACGGCGCCGAGTCCGAACGGCTCGAGCACCAGCCCCATGTCGGCGAGCTCGGGAGCGCGCTGGGCGAGCCGCCGCGCGCCGTCCTCGCCGACCTCGACGACCTCGGGCAGGAGCAGCGCCTGGCGCTTCACGCCCTCGGCCTCGAGCTGGTGCTTGAGCTTCTCGTGCAACAACCGCTCGTGCGCGGCGTGCTGGTCGACGATCACCACGCCCTGGTCGGTCTGGGCCACGATGTAGGTTTCGTGCAGCTGTGCGCGCGCCACGCCGAGCGGATAGGAAGCGCCGTTGCCGTCGACCGGGTCGGCCGGCATTTCGGTGCGCGCCGACGGCTCGGCGAGCGGCGCCATGAACTGCATCGCCGCTTCGGCGAGGCCGCGCGGGATCGACGAGGAGCGGCCGAAGCCCATCGGCAGCGGCGTCGAATAGCCGGTGTGCGGCCGGAAGGCGCCCAGTGCGGCATCGGCCACCGTCGTGCTGGCGCGATGGCCGGCGGCCGAGAGCGCGGTCCGCAGCGCGCCGACGATCAGGCCGCGCACGATGCCGGCATCGCGGAAGCGCACTTCCGTCTTGGCCGGGTGCACGTTGACGTCGATCAGCCCGGTCGGCGCCTCGAGGAACAACGCCACCATGGGGTGGCGGTCGCGCGCCAGGAAGTCCTGGTAGGCGCCGCGCACCGCGCCGGCCAGCAGCTTGTCGCGCACCGGCCGGCCGTTGACGAAGAGATACTGGTGCTGCCCGGTCGGCCGGTTGAGCGTCGGCAGGCCGGCGAAGCCGGTCAGCCGGAAGCCCTCGCGGTTGGCGTCGATTTCAAGCGCGTTGCCGGCGAACTCCCGGCCCATGATCGCGGCGAGCCGCTCGAGCAGCGACACCGCCATCGGCAGGTCGAGCAGGGCCCGCTCCTCGCTCTCCAGCCGGAAGGAGATCTCGGGATGGGCCATGGCGAGGCGGCGCATCGCATCGGCGACATGGCTCGATTCGGTGCGCGGTTCCTTGAGGAACTTGAGGCGGGCGGGCGTGGCGAAAAAGAGATCCCGCACCTCGACCCGCGTGCCGGGCGGATGGGCGGCGGGCTTGGGTTCGCCCTTGGCGCCGCCGTCGATCGCGAGCGCCCAGGCGGTGTCCGCGCCCGGCCTGTCGGAATGGGGGCGC
>VBAF01000354.1:0-3630 GCA_005884705.1 Alphaproteobacteria bacterium | reverse complement strand
TTCCTTCAGGCTGACCGCGATGCGCCGCGAGCCCGCGTCGATCGCATTCTCGACCAGCTCCTTGACGGCACTCGCCGGCCGCTCGACCACCTCGCCGGCGGCGATCCGGTTGACCAGGGTTGAGGGCAGGCGGCGCAGCATGCGCCAGAGTCTACGACTTCCGCCTCTGGGAAAGATACTGCCGGGTGAGCACCTTGGCGTCCTCGACCGCCGGCTGGTCGAAGGCATCGATGCCCCACAGCTCGGCAGCGAACATGGTTTCGAGCATGTAATGCATCATCAATGCGCCCATCACCCGCTCGTCGACCGTCTTGATGCGGATCAGGCGGGTCGGCCGGCCGTCCTTGACCAGGGTGGCGGCGGTGGCGTCGGCCTCGGCCAGCAGCAGATCGCCCATGGCGTGACCGGCGAGGTAGTCGAGCGCCTTGTCGCCACCCAGCGCGGCGGGGGTCAGGCGCGCGCCCTGTCCCGCGGTGTCCTGGATCAACAGGGTAAAGAGCTTGTCGCGTGGGCCGCCGAGATAGAGCTGGACCTGGCTGTGCTGGTCGACGGTGCCCAGGGCACGGATCGGCGTCGTGCCCTTGCCTTCCTTGCCCAGGCTCTCGGCCCAGATCTGGCGGTACCAGAAGGCGAAGGTTTCCAGCCGGTCGACATAGGGCATCAGCACCGTGAGGTTGGTGCCCTTCTCCTTGGAGAGGCCGACCGACAGCGCCGCGCCGATCGCCGGCGCCAGCCCCTTGGTATCGTTGGCCGCCAGCACCGGATCGAGCACGCTCGCCGCACCCTCGCGCACCGCCGCGCCGTCGACGCCGGCGATCATCGCCGGCAGCATGCCGACCAGCGACAGCGCCGCGTAGCGGCCGCCGACCTTGGGATCGTGCTCCAGGATCGGACAGCCGAGCCGCGTCGCCAGCCGGCGCAGCGGGTTGTCGGCCGCCTCGGTGATGGCGATGACATTGTCCTTGCCGGCCTTGCTTCCGAGCGCCGCCAGCACCGCGAAGAACGCGGTCAGGGTCTCGGGCGTGCCGCCGGACTTGGAGATTGGCAAGAAGCCGGTGCGGTCGAGCGGCAGGCGGCTCGCCATCGCCTCGAACGTCGCCGGATCGACATTGTCCATGAAATGGACCTTCGGCCGCCCTTTGGCGGGACCGAAGCCCTGGTCCTTGAGCGCCACCAAGGTCTTGCCGCTGAGGCTCGAGCCGCCGCTGCCCATGACGACCACGTGCTCGAACTTCGCGAAGCGCTCGGCATGGGGCTTCAGCGCCTCGAAGTCGTCGCGCCGCGCCGGCAACTTTAGGAGCGGCAGCGTACCGTCCTCGCGCCAGCGGCGGATCTTGTCGAGCGCTGGCCGCGCGCGCTCGAGCTCGCGGTCGAGCACTGCCTGCGACAGACCACCCGTCACCTTGCCGTCGAGTGCGGAATCGATGTCGTGCGAATAGAGCATCCGTGAAGCCCCTACGGTTCGGCCGCGCCGCCGGCCGGCTTGCCGACGACGACCGTGGTCATCGCCTCGTCACGCAGCAGGCGGCGGGCGACGCGGCGTACGTCGTCGGCCTTGACCGCACCGATCAGCGCGGCCCGCCGGTCGAGATAGTCGCGCGGCTGATGGTCGACCTGCAGCTGGTGCAGGAGATTGGCGATCGAGCCGGAAGAATCAAGCGACAGCGCCAGGGAGCCGCTGAGATAGATCTTCGCATCGGCGAGCTCCGGCTCGCTCACGCCGTCGCGGAAGCGCGCCAGCTCGGCCCGGATCACGCGCAGTGACTCGGCGACCCGCTCGTTGGCGCTGCCGGTCGAGACCACCAGCAGCCCCGCCTTCTGCTGGCTGCGCAATCCGGCCGAGATCGAGTAGGCGAGGCCGCGCTTCTCGCGCACCTCGATGAACAAGCGCGATTGCTGGCCGCCGCCCAGGATGTGCGCCATCACCAGGCCGGCATGCCAGTCGGGATCCGCGCGCAGCAGGCCGGGCAGGGCGATCACCACCGAGCTTTGCGGCACCGGCCGCTCGATGTTGACCGTGCGCGGCTTGACGGGCGGCGTCCAGTCCGGTGCTGGCGGCGTCACTGGCCCGACCGGCAGGCCGCCGAAGGCGCGGTCGAGCTGGCGCGCTAGCTCGGCGGCGTCGATGTCGCCCACGGCGGCAACCACCAGGCCGCCGCGATCGAGCAGCGACACGGCGCGCTGCCGGACGTCCTGCAGCGAGAGGCCGCGCAGCGTCTCGCGCACGCCGGAGGCGTTGTTGCCATAGGGGTGGCCGGCGAACACCGTCGCCATCATGGTGCGCTGCGCCACGGTGGCGGGCCGCTGGTCGGCCTGGTTGAGTTGGGCGATCGCCTGGGCGCGGCGCTGCTCGAAGCGGTCGGCATCGAAGCGCGGCGCGGTGACGGCGAGCTTCAACAGGTCGAAGGCCTCGTCACGATTGGCCGACAAGAGCCGCATCGAGCCGCCGACGGTGTCGAGCGAGGCGCCGAAATTCAATGACACCGACGCCTCCTGCTCGCGCAGCTTGAAGGCCTGGGCGTCGAACGGGCCCGCCCCGTCGGTCAGCAAGGTCGCGGTGAGGCTGGTAAGGCCCTTTTGCGTTTCGCCATCGCGGGCGCTGCCGCCGGCAAAGGAGAAGGCGAGCGACACCACCGGCGTGCTCTTGTCCTCGACCAGCCAGGCCTTGATGCCGAGCGGCGTGGTGACTTCCGTGACCTCGACGGCCTCGGCGCCGGATGCCGCGAGCACGAGTCCCAGCACGAGAGCCAGAACACGCGCGGCGTTCATTGCCAGCCCTCTGCCGGCGTCAGCAGCGAGGTCACCGAGACCTCGTCGCGCCAGACGTGGCGCGCGGCGGCCACGACATCGGCCGGCCGCACGGCGGCGATCTTCTGCGGCCAGTCGTCGATCTCGGCGATGCTGCCGCCGGTGGCGAGCATCCGGCCATAGAGGCGGGGGCCGCTGGCCAGCGAATCCTGGGAATAGATCGCCGTCGCGAGCAGCTGGGTCTGCGTCCGCTCGACTTCTTCGGCGCCGATCTCGCCGTCCAGCAGCCGCTTCATCTCCGCGCCGACCGCGGCCTCGATCTCGGCCACGCTGCGGCCGCGCGCTGGATGGACCGAGATCTCGAAGTTGCTGAGGCCGAGGTTCGAGGCGGTGTAGCCGGCGCTCGCCGACAAGGCGATCTTGCCGTCGGCCACCAACGCCCGTGACAGCCGGCTGATCTCGCTGCCGCCGAACAGGCGACTCAGCACCTGCAACGCATAGGCGTGTCGGCTCTCGCTCAACCGGTACGACGGCGCCAGGAAATCGCGATTCCAGCGCGGCTCGGCGACACGGGCATCGGCGCGCACCACCCGCTGTGGCAGGTCGGACCCGCCCTCGGCCGGCCGCCGCCGCGGCTCGACCCGGCGACTCGGGATCGGCCCATAGTATTTCTCGGCAAGCTTGCGCACGGTCTCGGATGCGGCATCGCCCGCGACGATCAGCACCGCATTGTTGGGCGCGTAGAAGCGGCGATAGAAGGCGGCGAGGTCGCCGACGGTAAGCTTCTTGACATCGTCGGCATAGCCCACCGTCGGCATGGCGTAGGGCTTGTAGCGACCGAACAGCGGCTCGCGCACCGCTTCGTCCAGAAGCTCGGCCGGC
>VBAF01000353.1 GCA_005884705.1 Alphaproteobacteria bacterium | reverse complement strand
CGCCATGGGGGCGGCCGAGTTCTGCTGGAAGCGGGCGCGCAACTACACGCTCGACCGCAAGCAGTTCGGCCGGCCGCTCGCCGCCAACCAGCTGATCCAGAAGAAACTCGCCGACATGCAGACCGAGATCACGCTCGGCCTGCAGGCCTGCCTGCGGGTCGGCCGGCTCAAGGATGCCGGCCACGCCCAGCCGGAGATGATCTCCCTGATCAAGCGCAACAACTGCGGCAAGGCCCTCGACATCGCCCGCGTCGCCCGCGACATGCATGGCGGCAACGGCGTCTCCGACGAATATCACGTGATCCGCCACGCCATGAACCTCGAGGCGGTCAACACCTACGAGGGCACGCACGACGTGCACGCGCTGATCCTCGGCCGCGCCATCACCGGCATCCAGGCCTTCACCGCGAGCTGAGCGTGGAGCTGCCGCCCGCCGGCGACATCGCGCTCGTGATCGCCGGCGCCCTGGTGGCGGGCTTCGTCAACGGCCTGAGCGGTACCGGCTATGCGCTGGTATCGCTCGGCTTCTGGCTGCATGCCATGTCGCCCCTGACCGCCGCCCCACTGGTCGCCTTCTGCTCGGTGTGCGGACATCTGCAGTCCCTGCCGAGGATCTGGCAGGGCGTGATCTGGTCGCGCCTGTGGCCTTTCATGGTCGGCGGCCTGATCGGCGTACCGCTCGGCACGGCAATGCTGGCCCATGTCCAGGTGGGGCCGCTCAAAATCGGCGTTGGCCTGCTGCTGATCTTCTATTGCTCCTGGATGGCTTTCGTTCGCCGTCCCCCGGTGGTGCTGGGCGGCGGCCGGCTGGCCGACGCCACGGCCGGCCTCGGCGGCGGCGTGCTGGGCGGCATGGCGAGCATCAGCGGCCCGATCCCGGTGATCTGGGTTCAGCTGCGCGGCTGGACCATGCTGGCGCAACGCGGCGTCAACCAGCCCTACAACATGAGCGTGCTCGCCTTCTCTCTCGTCACGGCCGCCATTGCGGGCTTCCTCGATCGCACCTTCTTCGTCTGGGCGGCGATCACGCTGCCGGTCACCCTGATCGGCGCGCATATCGGCTTGCGCCTCTATGGCCGAATCGACGACGCGCAATTTCGTCGCCTCATCCTCGGCCTGCTCGGCCTCTCCGGCCTCACTCTGATCGGAACTTCGCTGTCATGACCCTGAAGACGTTCGCCGCGGCATTCCTGGCGGTCTGCTGCACCGTCGCCGCGGCAACGCTTGCCACCCATCGGCCCACCGCGGTCGCGGTTGCCGTTGTGCCGGCGGCCGACGATCTCGTCGCCTACGGCGAGCGACTGGTGACGCAGACCTACGCCGAGATCGGCCCTGACACCGGCAAGCCCTTCGCCGGCAATCGCCTGGCCTGCCAGAACTGCCATCTCGACGCCGGCCTCAAACGTTCGGCGGTGCCGCTGGTCGGCGTCGACAAGAGCTATCCGAAGTTCTCGGCCCGCAGTGGCCGCACCATCACGCTGGTCGAGCGGATCGACGAATGCATGACCCGCTCGATGAACGGCCGGCCCCTGCCGGAGGACTCGCGAGAGATGGCGGCCTTCCTCGCCTACATCCGATCGCTCGACGGCCCCGCCGCCGTGCAGCTCCCACCGGCGCCTCCGTCGCCGGCACCGGCCGACGTCGCGCGCGGCACCGAGATCTATGCGCGGGTTTGCGCCGTCTGCCACCAACCGCACGGCCTCGGCAAGCGTGTCGGGCAAGGCTACGAGTTCCCGCCGCTGTGGGGCCCCGACAGCTACAACGACGGCGCCGGCATGGATCACTTCCACCGTGCGGTCGGCTTCGTCCAACGCAACATGCCGCGCGGCGTCGACCCGGACCATCCGCAGCTCACCTTGCAGGAGGCGTGGGACGTCGTCGCCTTCCTACAGTCTAGGCCACGGCCTCACTACCAAGCGGCCCCTTAGATGGCGCGTCATGATCTTCCGGATCGCGCGCACCCTGCGCGCTCGGCAACTATTGGGGTTTCACTCCCCGGCTCTTCAACAGGGTGGCAATGCGCGGCACTTCGGACGCGATGAGCGCGCGGAACTCTTCGGGCGTTCCGCCGATGATCTCGATGCCGCGATCCACGAGCTTCGCTCGCAGCTCCGCGTCGTTTAGTGCTCGAGCAGTTTCGCCGTGGATTTTGGCGATGATCGCCGGTGGCGTGCCGGCCGGCGCGAGCAGGCCAAACCATGGCGTTACGGCAAAGCCGGGGACCGTGTCGCCGACCGGCGGCAGATCGGGTACGACGGCGGCGCGCCCGGCAGAGGTCACCGCCAGCGCGCGCACGGTGCCGGCCCGTACCTGTGGCAGGGCAATCACGGTATTGGCGAAGGCGAAGTCGACGCGGCCGCTGATCAAGTCGGAAAAATAGCTGTCCTTGTAAGGAACATGGACGATGTCGATGCCCGTCATGGCGGCCAGGAATTCGCCGCCCAGATGCTGCGACGTACCGATGCCGCTCGAGGCGTAGGTCAGCTTGCCCGGTCGCGCACGGGCGAGGGCGATCAGGTCGGCAACGTTGTTGACGGGCAGGTCCTTGTTGACGACCAGCACGTTCGGCGGTGCGCCGACCTGCATGATCGGCGCGAAATCACGCAGCGGATCGTAGGGCAGGTTGGCCATCAGACTGACGTTGACGACGGTGGCCGCGTCGCCGGGAAGGGCAATCGCATAACCGTCGGGCGGCGATTTTGCGAGCTTGGCGAGGCCAATGGTGCCGGCCGCGCCGGGCACGTTGTCGATCACCACCGGTTGACCCCAGGCCGCGGACCATTTCTCGGCCAGCAAACGGCCGACGACATCGGAAACCCCTCCCGGCGGGAACGGCACGATCAGTTTGACCGGCTTTACGGGATAATCGCTTTCCGCGACCGCAGAACTGACGACAAGAAGAAGGGCCGCAAATACAACCGAGAATTTTACCTTCATCGTGTCCTCCCCCGTCGTTCAGGCTGTGACCCCAGCGAAATTTTGTCAACGCAGGTTCCGGAGGTTTGATACTTCTCCTGCGGATCAGAGA
>VBAF01000352.1 GCA_005884705.1 Alphaproteobacteria bacterium | reverse complement strand
GCGCCCGCCTGGTCGGCGCCGTTGCCGAAGGTCATGGTGCCGAGGCAGATCTCCGAGACCTTGAGCCCGGCGCGGCCGAGATTGCGGTAGTCCATGATCAAGCTTCCTCTCTGTCATCCTGAGCGAAGCGAAGGATCTATCGCTACGTCCAGAGGCGTTCTTTGGAGTAGGCGTGAGGTCCTTCGCTTAAGCGCGGAGGTTACTCCGCGCGACTCAGGACGACAGTTAAAGACCCAGCATCGCTTTCGCGAGCACGTTCCTCTGCACCTCCGACGAGCCGCCGTAGATCGTCGTCTTGCGCTGATTGAAGTAGCGCGGCGCCACGTCGTCGACGTACGCGCCGCCGACCGGCACGACGTTGCTGTCGACGTTGCGCAGCTCGGTGAAGGGCGCGCCGTACCAGCCGACCGCCTCGACCGCGAGCTCGGTGATCTTCTGACCGACCTCGGTGCCCCGCATCTTGACGATCGAGGCCATGCTGCCTGGAGCGTCGCCGGTCTTGAGGTTCGAGTAGAATATCAGCTCGTTCATCTCGATGGCGTCGATCTCCATCTCGAGCGCCGCCATCTTCTCGCGCCAGTGGGCGTTGCCCGACAATGGCTCGCTGCCGTCGAGCTGGCTGTGCGCGAGCTCGCGGAGATGCCGGAACGCCTTGCGCAGGCGCGGACCGTGCGCCTGGCCGCCGCGCTCGAACTCGAGCAGGTACTTGGCGTAGGTCCAGCCCTTGTTCTCCTCGCCGACGCGGTTCTCGACCGGCACCTTGACGTCGGTGAAGAACACCTGGTTGACCTCGTGGCGCATCGGCGTGCGCGTGCCGTCGGCCAGGTAGATCGGATCGACCTTGATGCCCGGCGCCTTCATGTCGATCAGCAGGAAGGAGATGCCCTCCTGCCGCTTGCCCTCGTTGGAGGTCCGCACCAGGCAGAACATCCAGTCGGCCCAGTGGGCGTTGGTCGTCCAGATCTTCTGGCCGTTGACGATGTAATGGTCGCCGTGGCGTTCGGCGCGCGTGCGCAAGCTCGCGAGGTCAGAGCCCGAACCGGGCTCCGAGTAGCCCTGGCACCACAGTTCCTCGGCGGCGGCTATCTTGGGGAGGAAGCGCTTCTTCTGCGCCTCGCTGCCGTACTTCATCAGCACCGGTGCCACCATCTTGATGCTGAACGACGACAGGTAAGGCGAATCGGCTCGTGCCATCTCCATCTCGAAGATGAATTTCTGGGTCGAGTTCCAGCCGGTGCCGCCATGTTCCTTCGGCCAGTTCGGGCAGAGCCAGCCCTTGCCGGCGAGCTTCTTCTGCCACTGCAGCAGCCGCTCCTTGGAGACGTGGCTCGAGCGGCTGCGCCGGCTCTCCTCGGCGACCTCCGGCGGCATGTTGACCGCGATCCAGTCGCGCACCTCCGTCTGGAAGGCGAGCTCCTCGGCGTTGAAGGCTAGGTCCATCGTTCCACTTCCTGTCATCCTGAGCGAAGCGAAGGATCTAGCGCTTCGACAGGGTCGATGATCGTTCTGCTAGGTCCTTCGCTAAAGCGCGGAGGTTACTCCGCGCGACTCAGGACGACAGAATCTAGAGTCCCAGCATCACCTTCGACATGATGCCGCGCTGCACCTCCGACGAGCCGCCGTAGATCGTCATCTTGCGGCCGTTGAAGTAGCGCGGCGCCAGCACGTCGGCGCCCTCCGGCCCGATCGGCTCGACATTGGCGTTCCAGGCGCGCTGTTCGGGGAACGGCATCGAATACCAGCTGGCCGCCTCGACGGCGTACTCCTGGACCTGCTGCATCACCTCGGTGCCGCGCAGCTTGATCATCGACGACAGCGGCCCGGGGTTCTGGCCCGAGGCCAATTTGGAATAGAATTCCATCTCGAACATCTCGAGGCCGGAGATCTCGATGTCCATGCGCGCGAGCTTCTCGCGCCACGCGTGGTCGCTCAGGATCGACTCCTCGCCCTCCGGCATCGAGCTCGCCAGTCGCTTCAGCCGCTCGAAGCCCGAGCGCAGGCGCGGGCTGTACGGGTTGCCGCCGCGCTCGAACTCCAGGAGATACTTGGCGTAGGTCCAGCCCATGTTCTCTTCGCCGACCCGGTTCGACACCGGCACCTTCACGTCGGTGAAGAAGACGGAGTTGACCTCCTGCGTTCCGGCGCGGTTGCCGTCGGCGGTGATGATCGGCTCGACCGAGATGCCCGGCGTCTGCATGTCGATCAGCAGGAAGGAGATGCCCTCCTGGCGCTTGCCTTCGTTCGAGGTCCGCACCAGGCAGAAGATCCAGTCGGCGGTCTGGGCGAGCGTCGTCCAGGTCTTCTGGCCGTTGACGATGTAGAAGTCGCCAGATGGATCAGAACGGCGCTCGGCCTTGGTGCGCAGCGACGCGAGGTCGGAGCCCGAGCCCGGCTCGGAGTAGCCCTGGCACCAGATCAGGTCGGAGTTCAGCATCGGCGGCAAATGCCGCTTCTTCTGCTCGTCCGAGCCGTATTTCATGATCACCGGCGCGCACATCTTGGGGCCGAACGGAGACGTGCCGGGTGCGCCGGCCTTCGCCATCTCCATCTCCAGAATATACTTCTGGGTCGTGGTGAAGCCCGGGCCGCCGAATTCCTTCGGCCAGCCGGTGCACAGCCAGCCCTTCTTCGCCAGCCGCTTCTGCCAGTCGATCAGCTTCTCCTTCGGCAGGTAGGCGTTGCGCCCGACCTTGAGCTAGCCGATCAGCTCGGGCGTCAGGTTGTCCTTCAGCCAGCCGCGCACTTCGTGCTGGAAGGCGAGCTCTTCCTTGCCGAACGTCAGGTCCATTCTGGGCTCCTTTGGAGGGCGACCCTAGCGCGCTACAGTCGACGAAGAAAGCAGGAGGAAACCCATGCCGCATCGCATCCGCCGCGTCGTCACCGGGCACGACAAGGACGGCAAATCGGTCTTCGTCATGGACGGCAAGGCGCCCAACCTGCTCGAGATGGCGTCGATGCCGGGCGTGGCGCTGACCGACCTGTGGCGCACCCGGACATCGCCCGCGTCGAACGCCGGCAATGCCGATGCCGCGACCGGCCGGATCAAGCTCGAGCCGCCGGCCGACGGGACGATCCTGCGCATCGTCGAGTTCCCGCCCGACCGCCGATGGCGCGACAGCGCCGACGCGAGCAAGGCCTTCGCCTCGATCGGCGCCGGCGGCGCGCCCGATCATGCGTCGGCCGACGCGATGATGCATGCCACCGCGACGGTCGACTACATCATCGTGCTCAAGGGCGAGATCTGGGCGATCCTCGACAAGGGCG
>VBAF01000351.1 GCA_005884705.1 Alphaproteobacteria bacterium | reverse complement strand
GGAATCGGGCATATCGATGCTCTAATAGAAGAACTCGTGGCAATCAGAAAGCCTCACGGAGCGAAACCACATGGCGGGTATCCACAAGGTCGACATTTCCTGGGATCGCCGCCCCGGCGGCACCGTCGCCACCGTCGTGTTCGACAACGCAAAGCGACTGAACGTGCTGAACCCGCCGGCCCTGCTCGACCTCACCGAGGCGTTCCTCGGGCTCGCTCGCGAAGACGACCTGCGCTGCGTGGTGTTCTCGGGCGCCGGCGGCCGCGCCTTCATCGGCGGCGCCGACATCAACCACATGACGACGATGAGGCATCCCGAGGACGGCCGCCGCTTCCTGACCATGATCCACAAGCTCTGCCAGGCGATCCGCGACGTGCCCGTGCCGGTGATCTGCAAGGCGGAGGGCTACACGCTCGGTGCCGGCCTCGAGGTCGCGGTGTCCTGCGACATCCGCATCGCCGCCGACAACGCCATGTTCGGCATGCCCGAGGTCAAGGTTGGCGTGCCGTCGGTGGTCGAGGCAGCGCTGCTGCCGCGTCTGATCGGCTGGGGCCACACCTCGTGGATGCTGCTCACCGCGGAGAACATCGACGCTGCCACGGCCGGCCGCTGGGGCCTGGTCGAGCAGGTCGTGCCGGCGGCCGAGCTCGACGCGGCGGTCGAGCGCTGCGTGGCCTCGATCGTCGAGGCGACGCCGAAGGCGATGCGGGCGCAGAAGCGGCTGATGCGGCGCTGGGAGCGGCTGTCGATCGACGAGGGGATCCAGGCCGGCATCGACGCCATGGCGCAGTCGGTCGCCGATGGCGAGCATCTCGAGCGCATGACCGCGTTCGTCAACCGCAAGAGGAAGTGACATGGCGAAGACTGCCAAGGGACCGGTTCGAATCGGCTGCCATTCCGGCTTCTGGGGCGACACCGAGACCGCCGCAGCCCAGCTTGTCCGCTACGGCAACGTCGATTACCTGGTGAGCGACTATCTCGCCGAAGTCACCATGTCGATCATGGCGGCGCAGAAGCTGCGCAATCCGCAGCTCGGCTACGCGACCGATTTCGTGTCGGCCGTGATGGAGCCGCTCGCCAAGGAAATCGCCGCGAGGAAAATCAAGGTCGTCACCAATGCCGGCGGCGTCAATCCGCAGGCCTGCCGCGATGCGGTGTTGAAGGCATGCGATGCGGCGGGTGTCAGCCTCAAGGTCGCGCTGGTGCCGGGCGACGACCTGCAGCCGCGCGTCGAGGAGCTGCGCAAGCTCGGCATCCGGGAGATGGATACGGGCGCCGAGCTGCCGGCCCGCGTGACCAGCATGAACGCCTATCTCGGTGGTTTCCCGATCGCGCGGGCGCTGGCCGAGGGCGCCGACGTGGTGATCACCGGCCGCTGCGTCGATTCGGCGGTGACGCTCGGCGCGCTGATCTACTATTTCGGCTGGGGCATGGACGACCACGACCGGCTGGCGGCGGGCACGCTGTGCGGCCACATCATCGAATGCGGCGCGCAGTGCAACGGCGGCAACTTCACCGATTGGCGGCTGGTGCCGGGCTACGACGACATCGGCTTCCCGGTCGCCGAGGTGGAAGCGGACGGCAGCTTCGTCCTCGGCAAGCCCGCCAACACCGGCGGCCTGATCACGCCGGCGACCGTGGCCGAGCAGATGCTCTACGAGATCGGCGATCCGCGGGCCTATATCGTGCCCGACGTGGTCTGCGACTTCACCCAGACGCGCTACGAGCAGGTGGCGAAGGATCGCGTGCGCGTCAGCGGCGCCAAAGGCCGGCCGGCGACCGACACCTACAAGGTCTCGACCACCTTTCCCGACGGCTACAAGCTCTCGACCATCTTCATGCTCGGTGGGCGCGAGGCTGTCGCCAAGGGCAAACACAGCGCCGAATCGATCATCAAGAAGACCCGACGCGTGTTCGCCGAGAAGGGCTGGCCGGACTATCGCGACGTCTCGATCGAGGTGATCGGCGGCGAGGCGACCTACGGGCCGCATGCGCGGACCGCCGACAGCCGCGAGGTGGTGGTCAAGATCGCCGCCAAGCACGACCAGAAGGAGGCGCTGGCGCTGCTCGGCCGGGAGATCGCGCCGATGTCGACCGGCGGCGTGGTCGGCATGACCGGCAGCTTCGGCGCCGGTCGCGCCTCGCCCTCGCCGGTGATCCGCATGTTCTCCTGCCTGGTGCCGAAGACCCAGGTCCCCGTGACGGTCGAGACAGACGGCCGGCAGATCCCGATGCAGGAGGGCGCACGCTCGGGCGGCTTCACGCCGGCGCAGCTTCCGGTCGAGGCGGCGCCCGCGCGGCGGCCCGCCGCCGGTGCGACCGCGACGGTGCCGCTGGTCGCGCTCGCCTATGGCCGCTCGGGCGACAAGGGCGATACCGCCAACATCGGCATCTTCGCCCGCAAACGGCGAGGTGACGGAGGAGGCGGTGGCGCAGTACTTCGCCCATCGCATCGACGGCGACCCCAAAGGCAAGGTGACGCGCTGGCGGCTGCCCGGCATCGGCGGCTTCAACTTCGTGCTGCGCCAGGCGCTGGGCGGCGGCGGCATGGCCTCGCTCAAGGCCGATCCGCTGGCCAAGGCGTTCGCGCAGATGCTGCTCGACATGCCGGTGTCCGTGCCTGTGGATATCGCGCGCAAACTCGCCGCCTGAGGGAGCCTTTATGGGCAATGGCCCGGGGTCGGAGAGGCCCTTTTATTGGCTTTTTTGCGAGGCCATTGCCCATATTAGGTTCGCCGCGCGACTGCGCCTATCGTGCTCGCGTCATGAAGAGCACAGCGCGTAATACGGAGAGGGGCGGAAAAAACGGTGAAAACGGTCGAAACCGCCCGCTAGGTCGCGAAGCGGCGCACGACCCTGCGGCCGGACAGGCCGACCACGACCAGCGCCGACAGCAGCGGGTTGGCGATCTGCAGCAAGAGCAGCGTGTCGAGGTTCAGGCGGCCATTGACGAAGGACATCAGCGAACCCATCAGGATCGCGTGCATCACGGCGCCCGCGAACAGGGTGGCCAGCACCGCGCGCCAGCCGAGATGATAGCGCGTGATGGCGGCGGCGAAGGCGAGCAGCGACAGCGGCAGGAAGAGGGCGACCGCGGTGACGAGGCCGGGGTTGTAAGCTTGCAGAGTGAGCGCGGGCACGCCGTGCGCGAGCAGGTTGGCGGCCGGAATGGCGAAAAAGCTGAGGCCGATGACCGGCCAACGGCTCGCCAGCACGGCCGACAACGGCCCCGCGATCCAGACCGCGGCGAGATTGACGGTGGTGATGAAGGAGATCGGCACCGGGCAGGTCTTCGGATCGCCAAAGCCGATCTCGCCGCACAGGAAGCCGCGGAAGGCGTAGAGCCTGTCCTGGGCGTCGATGCCGTGCTCCTCGAACTGGTGCACGAGATAGGCGAAGACGGCGGCCCAGGTCAGCCAGGCGAGGTCGCGCCATCGCGTGACCGAACGATCGCTGCGCAGTGCATTGGTCGTCAGCAGAACGAAGAGCAGGCCCGCCGCACCGAGTCCGATCCAAGGCCAGCCGTGGCCGAAGGAAGACATTCATCAAAGGGTAACGTCACGCGATTCGGCCGTCGACGCCTACAATGTATCGCAGGCGATACGAGCGATCGGCTGTCCCCATTCCTGCAGGAAATGGCCGCCTTCGGCGATCTCCAGGGGCTGTGGACAGTTTCGGATATTGGCATGCAACGTCCGCATCACCGGCGGGCCGAGCACCGGGTCCTTCATGCCGATCGCCATCAGGCTCTGGCCGGTCCAGTCATTGCGCCAGAAGTCGCGGGCCTGCCGCGACAGCGCTGCGCCCGGTGCCGCGGGGCGATCCGGCACCAGGCTGGGAAAGGCGCGGACGCCCGCCTTGTAGGAGGCGTCGGGGAACGGAGCCGCATAGGCCGCGGCCTCCTGGTCGCCGATGTGCGGGCAGGCGCGCTTCATCAGTCCGGCGATGTCCATGTCGGGATGGCGGTTGGAGAAGGCGCGCCAGTCGAGGAAGCCCGGGCTCAAAGGTTCGTCGCCGGTCGCCAGCAGCGTGTTCATCACCAGCAGCGAGCGGAACCGCCCGGGCATGGCCATCGGCAGGGTGAGACCGATCAGGCCGCCCCAATCCTGCACGACCAGCACGACGTTGCGGAGGTCGAGCGCCTTGATCAGCTCGATCAGGCTGCGGCGGTGGAAATCGAAGCTGTAGGCGCCCTCGTCGGCCGGCTTGTCGGAGCGGCCGAAGCCCAGGAAATCCGGGGCGATCACCCGATCCCCCGCCATCACGAACAGCGGCATCATGCGGCGATAGAGGTAGCTCCAGGTCGGCTGGCCATGCAGGCAGAGCCAGGTACGGCGCGGCCGGCGGTCGCCGGTATCGACATAGTGCAGGCGCAGCCCATCCGGCCGCTGGTGGTAGAAGGGCGCGTAGGCCCAGCCGTGCAGGCTTCGGAAACGGTCATCGGGCGTGCGCAGGACCTCGACCAATGGTGTATCCTTCCCGCCAATGACGGCTTCAGCCAAATCGCCCGAGCCCAAGGACGCGCGCGCCGAGCGGCTGGCTGCCGCCTTGCGGGAAAACCTCAAGCGGCGCAAGGCGCAAGCGCGTGCAAAACAGCAAACCCGGACCACAAAAAAGGACTCGGGTTGAGCCGGGCCATCGGCTCGTCTAGAAGCCTCGAACCCCTCCCGGACAAGACAAGAATGGCCATCCTTTCCGACCGCTGGATCCGCCGCATGGCGCAGGACAAGGGCATGATCGAGCCCTTCGTCGACGCCCAGAAGCGCGACGGCATCATCTCCTATGGGCTCTCGTCTTACGGCTACGACGCGCGCGTCGGCACCGACTTCAAGATCTTCACCAACGTGAATTCCTCGGTGGTGGATCCGAAGAACTTCGACCAGCAGAGCTTCGTCGACCGCAATACCGACGTCTGCATCATCCCGCCCAACTCCTTCGCGCTGGCGCGGACGGTCGAATATTTCCGCATCCCGCGCGACGTGCTGGTGATCTGCGTCGGCAAGTCGACCTACGCGCGCTGCGGCATCATCGTGAACGTGACGCCCCTTGAGCCGGAATGGGAGGGCCACGTCACGCTTGAGTTTTCCAACACCACGCCGCTGCCCGCCAAGATCTACGCCAACGAGGGCGCGGCGCAGTTCCTGTTCCTGCAGGGCAACGAGCCCTGCGAGGTTTCCTACCGCGACAAGGCCGGAAAATACCAGGGCCAGCGCGGCGTCACCCTGCCGAAGATCTAAGGAGTCCCCCTCATGGATCGCATCAGGATCAAAGGCGGCAAGCAGCTCAAGGGCGAGATCGTCGTCTCCGGCTCCAAGAACGCCTGTCTCCCGCTGATGGTGGCGGCGATGCTGACCGACAAGCCGCTCACCCTCAAGAACGTGCCGCGGCTGGCCGACATCACCACCATGATCGCGCTGTTGCGCCAGCACGGCGTCGAGATCGAGGCTGCCCCCGGCGAGAACGGCCACAGCCACGGCACCACCCTGACGCTCAAGGCGGGCAGGATCACCTCGACCACCGCGCCCTACGACATCGTGCGCAAGATGCGCGCCTCGGTGCTGGTGCTGGGCGCCCTGCTGGCGCGCGAGGGCGAGGCGCGGGTCTCGCTGCCCGGCGGCTGCGCGATCGGCGCGCGACCGGTCGACCTGCACATTGCCGGCCTGAAGGCGATGGGCGCGGAGATCGAGATCGACGGCGGCTACATGGTCGCGAAAGCGCCGAAAGGCCTGCGCGGCGCGCGCTATACCTTCCCGAAAGTGTCGGTCGGCGCGACCGAGAACCTGATGATGGCGGCGGCGCTGGCCAAGGGCACGACCGTGCTCGACAACGCCG
>VBAF01000350.1:7052-7452 GCA_005884705.1 Alphaproteobacteria bacterium | reverse complement strand
GCTCAACGACCATCTCGAGGCGCTCGGCATCGCGCCGATCGAGACCGATCTCGGCGAATACATCATCCAGCTCCGCCACGAGCCGCCGAGCCACATCATCGCGCCGGCGGTGCATCTCACCAAGGACCAGGTCGCCGACACCTTCCTCGAGCACCATCGGGCGCTCGGCTTCACCAAACGGCTGACCGAGCGCAACGACCTGGTCGCCGAGGCGCGTCACGTGCTGCGCCAGAAGTTCCTCGATGCCGATGTCGGGCTGACCGGCGCGAATTTCCTGGTCGCCGAAACCGGCTCGTCGATGCTGGTGACCAACGAGGGCAATGCCGATCTCTCCAACACGCTGCCCAAGATGCACATCGTGCTGGCCAGCATCGAGAAGGTGATCCCGACGCTCGAGGAC
>VBAF01000350.1:0-6994 GCA_005884705.1 Alphaproteobacteria bacterium | reverse complement strand
CAAGCGTGCCGGCGATCTCGACGGGCCGTCGGACTATCACGTGGTGATCCTCGACAACGGCCGCTCCTCGGTGCTCGGCACCAAGATGCAGGACATGCTGCGCTGCATCCGCTGCGGCGCCTGCATGAACCACTGCCCGGTCTATGGCGCAATCGGCGGCCATGCCTATGGCTGGGTCTATCCCGGCCCGATCGGCGCCGTGCTGACGCCGCAGCTGATCGGCGTCGAGGAGGCGGGCAACCTGCCCAATGCCTCGACCTTCTGCGGCCGCTGCGAGAGCGTCTGCCCGGTGCGCATCCCCCTGCCCGCCCTGATGCGGCACTGGCGCGAGCGCGAGTTCGAGCGCCATCTCACGCCCAGGGCGGTGCGCCACGGCCTGGCGCTGTGGTCGTACGTGGCGCGGCGGCCGCTTCTCTATCGCCGGCTGACCGCGCTCGCCAACCGGCTGCTAGCGCTGTTCGGCCGCGCCGAGGGGCGCTATCGCAGCCTGCCGCTGGCGTCGGGCTGGACCCGCTTCCGCGATTTTCCCGCGCCCCCGCCCGGCGGCACGTTCCACGCCCAATGGGCACGCCGCGCCGGCAGGCCCCGGCGATGACCGCCGCGCGGTCGCAGATCCTCGACGGCATCCGGCGCTCGCTGCATCGCGGCGCGCTGAGCGGTGCCGGCCGCGCCGTCGTGGAGCAGCGCCTCGCGGCGCCACCGCGCGGCCCGATGGTGGCTCGCGCGCAGCTGCCGCAGGCGGAGAAAGTGGTGCTGTTCTGCCAATGGGCGGAGGCCAACAATGCCACCGTCGCCCGCGTCGCGGCGCCCGAGGTGCCGGCCGAGATTGCCGGCTACCTTGCCCGCAACAACCTGCCGGCCGCGGCGGCGATGGCGCCCTCGCCCCTGCTCGACGGCTATGACTGGGCGAGCCAGCGCATGCTGAGCCTGCGCCGCGGCCGCGCCGTGGCGAGTGACCAAGTGTCGATCACCGGCGCCTTCGCCGCCATCGCCGAGACCGGCACCGTGGTGACGGCGTCCGGGCCCGACCATCCGGTATCGCTGAACCTGTTGCCCGACACCCACGTCGTGGTGCTGCGCGAGGCCGACATCGTCGCCGGCTACGAGGAGGTGTGGGAGCGGCTGCGGGTGCGCTATGGCAAGAACGCCATGCCGCGCACGGTCAACACCATCACCGGCCCCTCGCGCACCGGCGACATCGAGCAGACCATCGAGCTCGGCGCGCACGGGCCCCGCCGCATGCACATCGTGGTGGTGCGCGAATGAGCCCGGCCGGCGGCGCGCCGCTGCCCCCGCGCAAGGGGGAGCTGCGCATCGTCGGCACCAGCGTCGGCCGCGAGGTCGAGCGGCTGCTCGACGCGGTCGCCGAATCGGTCGGCCGCCGCGCGCCGCACGTGCTGCAGGTCGGATCGCGCGGATCGGTCTCCGATCGCAATGAACTGAACTGGCGGGCGCTGATCGCGCGGCGCTTCGGCCCGCGGGCGCGGTTCGTCGGCATCGACCTGGCCGACGGTCCGAACGTCGACCGCCGGCTCGACATCTGCGCGGCGCCGCGTGCCGTCGCGGCGGCACTGGGCGAGCAGGTGTTCGACCTGGTGCTGTGCTGTCATGTGCTGGAGCACACGCCCGAGCCGCAGCGGGCGGCGCGCAACATCGCGGCGCTCCTGCGGCCCGGCGGCCTCGCCTATGTCGCGACGCCGTGGTCGCAGGCCTTCCACGCCGCGCCCGACGATTACTGGCGGTTCTCGCTGCGCGGGCTGATGCTGCTGTTCGACGGGCTGGAGGTGCGGTCGTCGTTCTACAGCGGTGGCGATGTCGGGCTGGACGTCGCCTATCGCCTGGAGCGCGACGGCCGGCTGGCGGTCGAGGCGGCTGCCGGGGCCGTCGAGCAGGGGCTGTTCCAGCTCGTCCTCGACCATGAGGACAACCGCGCTCTGCTCGCCCGGCAGGCGACCGAGCGCCTGCCGGTATCGCGGACCTACCTGCCGACGCTGTTCGTCAACTTCGTCGGCCGCAAGCCGCCCAAATGAAAAGAGCGGGCTTTCGCCCGCTCTTCTCCGTTGGATCGCGTCGCCTGCGACTAGAAGTTCAGGCTCATGCCCAGCATGGCTGCCCAGGACTGGCCCGAGGTGCCGTTGACCGGACCGCCGACGTTCCAGTAGATGCCGCCGCCGACCATCTTGATGCCGGGTCCGAGGGCGTAGTTGACGCCGACCTCGAACTTGTCGGCGACGTAGCCGCCGAACACGGCCGCACCGGCGAGCGGGTTGGTACCGAAGTTGCCCGCCGTCGTCCCCGGAACGGCGGCGAAGGTCAGGGCGCTGGTCGTACCCTGCGTCGTCGTCAGCAGGGTGCGTGCACCGTTGCCGTTGTCGGTGTTGACGTGGCCCCAGCCGAACGACATCTGCCACGGGCCGGTTTCGTACATCGCGCCAACCGCCCACTTGCGGCTGTCGCTGTCGCCACCGGTGAAGTAGTTGCCGCCGATGCCGTTGTTGTCATAGCTGTACGAGGCACCGATGGTGAATCCGGCAAAGCCGAACTGCACGCCGGCGACCCACTGCTTCCACGACGTCAGGTTCGCACCGGTGATCGTGTTGAGGTTGTTGGCAGCGAGCAGGTTGTAGCTCGGAACGAACGACGCATACATGAACCCGCCGGACAGTGCCACGGTGACATCGCCGAACTTGTTCAGGTAGTTGGCGCCGATGTCGAACACATCCTGCCACGCGTTGTCGTTGGTCGGGCAGTTGCTCGACGTCGTTGCGTTGTTGTAGCCGCAAATCGAGGCGCCGAGGCCCGGACCTGAGCCCATGCCGGCCGCCGGATTACCCGTCAGCATGGCGTTGGGCGACAGGTTGATCTTCGGCGCGTAGCCGACACCGACCTGCAGGCCGTAGAAGCGCGGGGTGAAGTAGTTGACGCGGTTCACGTCCTGGAACTGACCGCCGATGGTGTAGAACGTCGCCGCACCCTGCGCCGGGTTCGCCAGCATGGCGGCCGAGGCCCAGTTGTAGTTCGTGTTGTGCTGGGAGAAGCCCCAACCGATCAACGCCGACGGCGCGCCGTAGAACATGCGGTAAGAGGCCTGGTCGCGCGAACCGAACTCGAGGCGGCCCCAGTCGCCGAAGGCGAACATGTAGGCTTCGTCGATCTGCGAATTGGCAACCGCAGAACTCGGGTTCCAGGCTTCGAGCTCGACGGTCAGTCCGACCGTGGTGCCGTTGTCCAGCTTCGACTGGCCGATGAAGTGGATTTCACCTTCCTGGATGAAATTGAGACCCTTGTATTGAATGGACGAGCCATCGGGGGCGTAGACACCCTCGATCGAGCCGGCCTGCGCGTAGAACTGGTAGTAGCCGCCGACGCCGAGCTTGATCGGGTCTGCTGCCATGGCCGGGGCGGCCACCAGTCCACCGGCGACCAAGGCGGTCGATCCCAGTAGAAGCTTTTTCATCATTCTCCCTCTCTCGTTGATCAGAAACTGGTACGTACCTTAGGCCTGTCCGACCGGCGGAAGGTGGGAGGCCCAAACGCAGCCACACACGGTCCCCGCCAATGCGGTAAAGGGATTGAACACGTTGGGGAAAGCAGGGTCAAGAAATCGACGCTGGGCCGAACGGTTCTCTCCTTACCTGTGGCGCCTTTGTCACATTCTGGCGCCCGCTATATTGGTCTTTCCAATAAGTTTAATAATAGGACTTATAGGTTCCCCCAGGAGACGGATTGCCTGCTTCAAGCCCTCGCTTGAAGTCCCTAGGACACCCGCCTATCGTCCGCCGCGCCAAGGGGTATCGTGGCCGAAATGGCGGGAATTGAGAGAATGGCAGGCTTTCTTCATACGACGCGGCTTCTGCTGGGCGGGCTTTTGATCATGGCCCTGAGCGGCTGCGGCGGCGATCCCGACGCGGTCAAGGAGAGGCGCAGCGGCCCGTCCGGCGACCGCAACAAGCGCGACATGACCACCGGCATCGGCGGCCGCACTCAAGAGGAGGGCAGCCTGCTTGGCCCCGGCGGCCTGTTCGGCTCCAAGGCGGACCGCAAGGAGAACACCGGCACCGGCGTGGCGGTCAACGCCTTCCTGTGGCGCGCCTCGCTCGACACCATCAATTTCATCCCCTTGGTCTCGGCCGACCCGTTTGGCGGGGTCATCATCACCGACTGGTACACCCCGGCCGAGCAGCCGGCTGAGCGCATGAAGGTCCAGGTCACCATCCTCGACCGCGAGCTGCGCGCCGACGGGGTGCGGGTCTCGGTGTTCAAGCAGACCCAGAACGGCAAGGCCGGCGGCTGGGTCGACGCCCAGGTCGACCAGCGCACCAACACCGAGATCGAAAACGCCATCCTGACCCGGGCCCGCCAGCTCAGGATCGCCCAGGGCGGCTAGCACCAGGGCGGCTCGCTCGAGCCTGAACCCTTGACTTCCCGGGCCGCAGCTTGCATCCGCTGCGGCCTTAGTTTTTTCGGGAGCCCAGCCGTGTCGTCGTCCCAGGCGGTCCAGCCGCCGCGTTACAATTTCCGCGAGACCGAGGCCAAGTGGCAGCAGGTGTGGGAGGAGCGCCAGACCTTCCGCGCCGTGATGGATAAGGCGCGCCCCAAATACTACGTGCTCGAGATGTTCCCGTATCCCTCGGGACGCATCCACATGGGCCACGTGCGCAACTACACCCAGGGCGACGTGGTCGCGCGCTACCGCCGCGCCAAAGGCTTCAACGTGCTGCATCCGATGGGCTGGGACGCCTTCGGCCTGCCGGCCGAGAACGCGGCGATGGAGAAGAAGGTCCATCCCAAGGAATGGACCTACGCCAACATCGCCACCATGAAGGCGCAGCTCAAGCTGATGGGCCTGTCGCTCGACTGGAGCCGCGAGCTCGCCTCGTGCGATCCGTCCTACTATCGACATCAGCAGAAGATGTTCCTCGACTTCTGGAAAGCGGGCCTCGCCTACCGGAAAGAGGCGTGGGTCAACTGGGATCCCATCGACAACACCGTGCTGGCCAACGAGCAGGTGATCGACGGCAAGGGCTGGCGCACCGGGGCCACCGTCGAGCGCCGCAAGCTCACCCAGTGGAATCTCAAGATCACGCAGTTCGCCGACGAGCTGCTCGAGCGGCTCGGCACGCTCGACCGCTGGCCCGAGAAGGTGCGCCTGATGCAGGCCAACTGGATCGGCAAGAGCCGCGGCGCCCGCGTGTTCTGGGAGCTGACCGATTCGGCCGGCGCCGCCCTGTCTGACAAACCTTGGGGCAAGCTCGAGATCTTCACGACACGCCCCGACACGCTGTATGGCGCCTCGTTCGCGGCGCTTTCGGTCGACCATCCGATCGTCGGCGAGCTGGCGGCGCGCGACCCCGGCCTGCAGCGCTTCATCGACGAATGCCACAAGACCGGCACGGCGGCGGCCGAGATCGAGACCGCCGAGAAGCAGGGCTACAAGCTGCCGCTGCTCGCCAGGCACCCGCTGCTCCCGGGCAAGCTGCTGCCGGTCTATGCCGCCAACTTCGTGCTGATGGAATACGGCACCGGCGCGATCTTCGGCTGCCCCGGCCACGACGAGCGCGACCACGAGTTCGCGACTAAGTACGGCCTGCCGATCATCCCGGTGGTGATGCCCGATGATGCCGACCCGAAGTCGTTCTCGGTCGCCGACGCGCCGTTCCTCGAGGACGGCGTCATCATCAACTCCGACTTCCTGAACGGCCTCAGCGTCGAGGAGGCCAAGGCCAAGGTGATCGCCCGGCTCGAGGAGATCGGCGTCGGCACGGGCACGATCCAGTTCCGCCTGCGCGACTGGCTGGTGTCGCGCCAGCGCTACTGGGGGGCGCCGATTCCGGCGATCCACTGCCAGAAGTGCGGCATCGTGCCGGTACCGGAAACGGACCTGCCGGTGGAGCTGCCCGACGACGTCGAGATCGACAAGCCGGGCAATCCACTCGAGCGCCATCCGACCTGGAAGCACGTCGCCTGCCCGACCTGCGGCGGCCCGGCGCAACGGGAGACCGACACGCTCGACACCTTCATCGATTCGAGCTGGTATTTCGACCGCTTCACCTCGCCGCGGCTCGAGACAGCGCCGTTCGACCGCGAGGAGAACGACTACTGGATGCCGGTCGACCAATATATCGGCGGCGTCGAGCACGCGATCCTGCACCTGCTCTATTCGCGCTTCTGGACGCGCGCCATGCGCGAGGTCCAGATGACGAGCCGCGACGAGCCGTTCGACGGCCTGTTCACCCAGGGCATGGTCCTGCACGAGACCTATCGCGCCGCCGACGGCGCCTGGCTGATGCCGGACGAGATCGAGCGGATCGAGGGCGGCAAGGTGGTCCGTCTCTCCGACAAGACGCCGGTCGAGGTCGGCCGCTCGGAGAAGATGTCCAAGTCGAAGAAGAACGTCGTCGACCCGGACCAGATCATCCACGACTACGGCGCCGACACCGCGCGCTGGTTCATGCTGAGCGACAGCCCGCCGGAACGCGACCTCGAATGGACCGAGGCCGGCGTCACCGGCGCCTGGCGCTTCCAGCAACGGCTGCATCGACTGGCGAGCGAGGCGATCGCCAGCCTGCCGCCGGCCGGCGCGCCCAAGCCGGACTCTTTCCCGGAGGCCGCGACGCAACTGCGGCGCGCGGCGCACAAGACGATCGCCGGCATCTCGACCGACATCGAGGCGTTCCATTTCAACAAGGCGGTGGCGCGGCTCTATGAGCTCGCCAATGCGATCGGCGGCTTCGCGGCAGCCGACGAGGCGAGCCGCTGGGCGCTGCGCGAGACGCTCGAGATCTTCGTCCGCCTGATCGGCCCGATGACGCCGCATCTCGCCGAGGAGCTGTGGCAGGCGCTCGGCCACAGCGGCCTGCTGGCCGATGCCGGCTGGCCGATCGCCGAGGACGCGCTCTTGGTCGACGACACGGTGACGGTGGCGGTGCAGCTCAACGGCAAGCTGCGCGGCACCGTCGCTCTGCCCAAGGACGCCGCCAAGGAAGCCGCCGAG
>VBAF01000349.1 GCA_005884705.1 Alphaproteobacteria bacterium | reverse complement strand
CGACGCCGCGATCGCCCTGCACCTCGATCACCGCCAGCGCCCGCTCGGTGCGGCCGTCGGGCAGGAAGCGGAACACGCCGTCGACGCCCGACCAGCCGTTGGGGTTGGCGATCGCCTCGGCCGAGAAGTCGCCGCCCGGCTTGGCGCGCGCGAGCTGGCCCGCCAGCGACACCGCGTCGTAGGCGAGCGTCGCCAGGCGATGCGGCGGCCGGCCGTAGGTCGAGACGTACTTGCGCTCGAAGTCGGCGCGGCGCGCCGGATCGGGGGCGGCATACCAGGCGCCGCGGAGCTGCGGCTCCGAACCGATGCCGCCGACGTCCCACACGCCGGTACCGATCAGCTGGACCTGCTTCGAATCGAGGCCGGCGCCCGACAGCGCGGCCAGCGCCGTGGCGAGCCGCGGCGGCGCGACCGGGACGAGCACCGCGAGCTTGCCGTCGCCCGCCTTGGCGGCATCGGCGATCCGCCGCGCCGCGGCCGTCACGTCACCGCCTTCGTCGTACGTCTCGGTCGCAACCACCGAGCCGCCGCGGATCGTGACCTGGCTCTGCAGGGTGCGGGCCATCTGGTCGCCGTAGGTCGTGCGCGGCGCCAGCACGGCGAAGCGCTTGATGCCGGTCGAGACGCTGTAATCGACCACCCGGCGGACCTGCGGCGGGGCGGCGATGCCCATCACCCAGACGCCGGGCTGGGCCACGCTCTCGTCGTTGGAGAAGGCGATGATGTTGATGCGGTCGGTGCGGCGCAGCGGCCCGAGCGCGCTCGCCGAAGCGCCGAACAGCGGGCCCAGCATCAGGGCCACGCCGTCGGTCTGCGCCTTCTTGTAGGCCTGGATCGCCGAATCGCCGGTTTCGCCGCTGTCGTAGGCGGCGAGCGCCAGGTCCTTGGCGCCGGTGTCGAACAGCGCCATCTCGGCAGCCTGCTGCATCGCCTGGCCGATCGGCGCGTTACGGCCGCTGAGCGGCAGCAGCAGCGCTATGCGCGCCTTGCCCGAAGCCGTGGTCGGCGAGCCGGCCTGCGGGCCGGCGGGCTTCGGCGGTAGTGGCGTGCTAGGCTGCGGCGATTCGGTGCAAGCACCCAGCAGAAAAGCGACGGTCGCGAGCGCGAGGAGGGGACGCATCGGCGGCGGGACTCCGGGTGGACGGATTTAAGATGGACGGCAACCAGCGCTCCCAAGCTACCGGCCGGCAGGCCGAAGGTAAACCTTCAGACCGGCCGCTCGCGCCCGGCCTCCACATTGTCGCAACACCGATCGGCAATCTGCGCGACATCACGCTGCGGGCGCTCGACACCCTGCGCGCCGTCGACCTGATCGCCTGCGAGGACACCCGTGTCTTCGCCAAGCTCGCGAGCCACCATGGCATCGCCGCGCCGACTGTCGCCTACAGCGACGCCACCCAGGACGCCAACGAGCGGCGGGTGCTGCGCGCGCTCGACGAGGGCAAGCGCGTGGCGCTGGTGTCGGATGCCGGCATGCCGCTGATCTCCGATCCCGGCTACCGGCTGGTGCGCGCCGCCGTGGCGGCGGGCCATGCGGTGACGGCGCTGCCGGGGCCGTCGGCGGTGCCGATGGCGCTGGCGCTGTCGGGATTGCCGACCGAGCGATTCCTCTTCTCCGGCTTCCTGCCGGCCAAGGCGGGTGAGCGGCGGCGCATGATCGGCGAGGCGGCGCAAATTCCCGCGACGCTCGTCTTCTTCGAGGCGCCGCATCGGCTCGCGGCATCGCTCGCCGATCTCGCCGAGCTGCTCGGCGACCGGCCGGCCGCGGTCGCGCGCGAGCTCACCAAGCTGTTCGAGGAAGTGCGCCGAGACTCGTTGAGCGAATTGGCGGCGCACTATGCGCGCGCCGAGGTCAAGGGCGAGATCGTGCTGGTGATCGGCCCGCCTGGCGAGGCCGCGGCACCTGCCGCTGACGCGCTCGATGCTGCGTTGCGGGAGGCGTTGGCGACGGCATCGGTCAAGGATGCCGCAGCCGAGATCGCCGCGCGCTTTGGACTTCGCCGCCGCGAGGTCTATGCTCGCGCCCTCGCGCTCAAGCGTCAGGGTGTGTCATGACCATCGAGACCCGCCGCCAAGCCCATCGCCTGGGGCATGCCGCCGAATGGCGCGCGGTGTGGCGGCTGCGGCTCGCCGGCTACTCGATCCTGGCGCGGCGCTACAAGACCAGGCTGGGCGAGATCGACATCGTGGCGCGGCGCGGCGGCGTGCTCGCCTTCGTCGAGGTAAAAGCGCGCGCCGATGTCGAGACCGCGGGCTTCGCGCTCTATGGCCGCCAGTTCGGCCGCGTCGCGGCGGCGGCCAGCCTGTTCGTGGCGCGCCATCCGCAATTCGCCGCCCATTCGCTGCGCTTCGACGCCATGCTGGTGGCGGGGCTGTGGCCGCGGCACCTGATGGATGTCTGGCGCGCACCGGAGTAGCAGGTGTCAATCGAGGCGACGGTGGCGGCCGCGCATCTGGCGCGATTGGGCGAGTTCTGCGCCGGCAGCGGCGTGCGCATCGATCTGCTGCAGGCGGGGCTGACGCTCGCCGTCCTGCAGCGCGACGAGGCGATCGACCTCGCGCCGCTCCATCAGCATGTCGCCGCGATCGGCGCCGACCTTGCCGACCTGGTGCGCCGGCGCGGCGCGCAGCCGGAGCGGCTCGGCGAGGTGATCGCGCAGGCCTACGGCTATCGCGGCGACAGCGAGACCTACGATGACCTGCAGAATGCCGACGTCGCGCGCGTGCTGGAGCGCCGCAAGGGCCTGCCGGTGGCGCTCGCCATCCTCTACCTGCATGTCGCCCGCGCGCAGGGATGGGCGGCCGAGGGCCTGGCTTTTCCGGGCCACTTCCTGATCCGGGTCGAGATCGAGGGCGCGCGCCACGTGCTCGACCCGTTCAACGACGGCCAGGTCATCGAGGCGCCTGAGCTGCGCAGCCTGCTGCAGCGTGTGCTCGGGCCCGATGCCAGGCTCGCGTCGGAGCATTTCGATCCGGTGCCCGACCGCGACGTGCTGCTGCGGCTGGAGAACAACGTTCGGCTGCGGCTGGCCAAGCGCGAGGACTGGCCGGCGGCGGCCCGCTCACTCGATCGCATGCTGACGATCGCGCCCGACCGGGCGGAGCTGCTGTTCGAAGCGGGCCAGATCAACGCGCGGCTCGACAAGCGGCGCGCCGCGATCGCCGCTTTCGAGCGCTTTCTCGCCACAGAGGCTGCAAAAGCCGAGCCGACGCTCAGCCAGCGCGCCTCTGCCCTGTTGCAGGAACTGCGCCGCGGGCTTAACTGACAGCATCATGTCGTCCTGAGCGAAGCGAAGGACCTCGCGCCGGCCAAGGACTCGATGTCCAACGGACAGCGGTGTCTGGTCGAACCGGGAGGTCCTTCGCTTCGCTCAGGACGACAGCTAAAAGGGACTCTCCATGAAGCTGAAGGTCGCCATCCAGATGGACCATGTGTCCACCATCGACATCGATGGCGATTCGACCTTCGTGCTGGGACTCGAGGCGGAGCGGCGCGGCTACGAGGTCTGGCACTACAGCAAGGTGCTGGCGCGCGCCCAGCCGATGAAGCTCAAGCGCGAGAAGGGTGCTCACTTCGCCCTGGGGGCGGCCGAGATCGTCGACCTCGCCGGCTTCGACGTCGTGCTGCTGCGCCAGGACCCGCCGTTCGACATGTCCTACATCACCACCACGCATCTGCTGGAGCACATCCATCCCCGGACGCTGGTGGTCAACGATCCGGCCGAGGTGCGCAACGCGCCGGAGAAGCTGTTTGTGACGCACTTCGACAAGGTGATGCCGCCGACGCTGATCACCGCCGATGCCAGGGCATTGCGCGAGTTCCGCGACGAGCACCAGGACATCATCCTCAAGCCGTTGTTCGGCGCCGGCGGGGCCGGCGTGTTCCGGCTCCGGCCCGGCGACGAGAACTTCGCCTCGCTGCTCGAGATGTTCTCGCAGCGCAGCCGCGAGCCGGTGATCGCCCAGCGCTATCTCCCCGAGGTGCGCCAGGGCGACAAGCGCATCATCCTGATCGACGGCAAGGCGGCCGGCGTGGTCAACCGCGTGCCGGCCGAGGGCGAGGCGCGCTCCAACATGCATGTCGGCGGCAAGGCGGTGAAGGCCGAGCTCACCAAGCGCGACCGCGAGATCTGCGAGATCATCGGGCCCGAGCTTGCCCGCCGCGGGCTGATCTTCGTCGGCATCGACGTGATCGGCGACTGGCTGACCGAGATCAACGTCACCTCGCCGACCGGCCTGCAGCAGATCGACCGCTTCGACGGCGTGTCGCTCGAGGCGCAGATCTGGGACCGCATCGAGGTTCGTTATCAGGAGTCACGAGGCCAGGAAATCCGGGGGAGCAAGCCATGATCCGCCGCAGCCTGCTGGCTCTGGCGCTTGCCGTTCCGGCCGCGCCGGCATGGGCGCAGTTCGACACGATGACCCAAAAGCCGATCGTCAAGGCGGTGCGCGACGGCGACGAGGAGAAGGTCCGCCAGGCCCTGCTCAAGGGCGAGAACCCCAACCAGATCGATGCGAGCGGCCGGCCATTGCTGATGATCGCCGCGATGGACGGCCAGATCGCGGTGGTCGACGCGCTGCTCAAGGGCGGCGCGGTGGCCGACGCCACCGATCGCGACGGCTACACTCCGCTGATCCGCGCCGCCGAGCGCGGTGACGTCGACATCGCCGACATGCTGCTCAAGCGCAACGCCAAGCCGAGCGCGCAGACCCGCCAGGGCGTGACCGCCATGATGGTGGCGGCGCGGCTCGGCCATGCCGAGATCGTGCGCGCGCTGCTGGCCAAGAAGGCCGACCCCAACGTGCCGGATTTCACCGGGCGCACGGCGCTCACCTATGCTCGCCAGACCAACCACGGCAGCATCGAGACCATGCTGCGCAAGGCCGGCGCGCGCGAATGAGCGACGAGGCGGCCGACTACCCGCGGGAGACAGCGGGCCTATCGCAGCCGGCGGCGACGATCCGCGTCACCGCCAGCCTGACGATCGATCCGTCGGAGATCCACGAGAGCTTCGTGCGCGCCGGCGGGCCGGGCGGCCAGCACGTCAACACGACCTCGACGGCGGTGCAGTTGCGCTTCGATGTCCGCCGCTCGCCCAGCCTGCCCGGCGACGTGCGTCGCAGGCTGGAGCGGCTGGCCGGCAGCCGGCTGACCCGCGACGGCGTGCTGGTGCTGCAGGCTCAAGGCCATCGCAGCCAGAAGCGCAACCGCGAGGAGGCGTTGGCCCGGCTGGTCGCGCTGGTGCGCGCCGCGGCCCGGCCGCCGGTGCCGCGCAAGCCGACCCGGCCGACCAAGGGCAGCAAGCAGCGCCGGCTCGAGCACAAGAAGAAGCACGGCGCGTTGAAGGCGCTGCGCCGCGGTCCGCCCGACTGAGGCATCCTTTGCGCGCATCGTGCGTTGATCGCCGATGATCCGACGCCTGCTGCTCGTGCTGGTGCTGCTGCTGCCGGCACCCGCCTTCGCCCAGTCCTCCTGGCTCTACGAGATCCGCGGCGGCGTGCTCGCCCACGATGTTCCGATCGTCGCCGCCGGACGCTGGGAAAGCGGCGTCAGCCTCAATGCCGAGCTGGCCTTCAGCCCCTCGCTGCCGTTGTTCGGCGGCGCCATTCGGCCGGTGCTGGGCGGCAGCTTCACGCCCAACCTGCAGACGAGCTGGGCCTATCTCGACCTGCGCTGGGAATGGGCGGGACCGTTGTTCTTTTTCGCCATCGGCCGACGAGCTCTATTATTCGAGCCCCGGCCACAAGGCGCTGGGCTCGCGCGTGCTGTTCCACATTCCGCTGGAGATCGGCGTGCAGGTCACGCCCAACAATCGGGTCGCGCTCTATTACGAGCATGCCTCGAACGGCTTCACCGCCTATCCCAATCCGGGACTGGACAATATCGGCTTGAGGCTGGCGCACCGCTTCTAGAGCACATTCCCTTTAGTTTGAATCGGCGGGGGGATTCCCGAACGATCGGAAGTGTGATTCAAGCTGAGGGCTGGGCGGAGGCCAGCTTGAATGGCAGCACCTCTTTCGTTGGATATTCGCAAGCGGATCGTGGCGGCAGTTGAAGAAGGGGCGTCGCGCCGATCGGCGGCGGATCGTTTTGCGGTCTGTGAGAGTACGGCGATCAAGCTGGTCCAGCAGTGGGAACAGACCGGCAGTCTTGAGCCCGGCCGGATGGGTGGTTATCGGCCGTTCGCTCTGGCGGCCCATGAGATGTTGGTGCGCGAGCTGATTGCGCAGGCCCCCGACCAGACATTGGACGAACTGCGGGATCGGCTGGCTGGTCGTGGCGTCATGGTCGGTCGCACGTCGGTGCATCGATATCTGTCGGCGCTGGGCCTGACGCGTAAAAAAAGACACTCCACGCCGCCGAGCAGGACCGGCCGGACGTCGCGGCCGCCCGGACGGCGTGGCGCGAGGACCAACCAGGCCTGAGCGCCGAACACCTGGTCTTTATCGACGAGACCTGGATCAAGACCAACATGGCGCGGACGCACGCCCGTGCGCCCTGCGGCCAGCGAGCGATCGGCGCCGTGCCGCATGGCCACTGGCAAACCAGCACCTTCCTTGCCGCCCTACGGTGCGATCGGCTGACCGCTCCCTGCGTGATCGATGGGCCGATCAACGGCCTGACCTTCCAGGCCTATGTCGAGCAGATCCTGCTTCCCACTCTGCAGCCCGGTGACATTGTCATTATCGACAACCTTGGCTCCCACAAGGGCAAGGCCGTCCGACACGCCATCGAGCAGGTCGGCGCATTCCTGCTCTACCTGCCGCCCTACAGTCCCGACCTCAACCCCATCGAGCAGGTCTTCGCCAAGCTCAAGGCGATGCTGCGCAAAACCGCTGCGCGCTCCCTCGAAGCCTTGTGGACCGCCGTCGGCACACTCCTCGACCGCTTCTCGCCTCGAGAATGCGCCCGATACTTCACAAACGCAGGATACCGATCACTTAAACGGAATC
>VBAF01000348.1:10666-11070 GCA_005884705.1 Alphaproteobacteria bacterium | reverse complement strand
TCCAGCAGGACGCCGGCGCCGCCGCCGATCTTGATCGTCGCGTCGGAGGCGTCGATCTCCTGGCCGCTGCCCGAGACCGTGATCGTGTTGCCCTGCCCGCTGCTGGTGATAAGGGTATTGCTGCCCACGACGTTGAGGCGTTCATTGTCGCCGCCCAGCACGATCGTGTTGCCCGAGCCGGCGTTGAGGATGGTGGCGTTGTCGCCCTCGACGATCGCGGTGTTGTGGCTGCCCAGCAGGTTGATGAAGGCGCCGTCGCCCGTGACGACCAGCTCGCCGCCGGAGCCCGACAACCGCCCAATGTCGCTGCTGCCGGCAAGGAGGGTGTGATTGCCGATACCGTCGTCGACGACGGAATTGTTGTCGCCTTGCGCGACCGCCGTGTTGTCCCTGCCATGCAGGCG
>VBAF01000348.1:0-10651 GCA_005884705.1 Alphaproteobacteria bacterium | reverse complement strand
GCACGATGCTATTGTGCGTGCCGCGGTCGTTTGCCGTCGAGAACGCGCCCTGCACCGTCGCCTCATTGTCGGTGCCGGTGAGCGAGATCGCGTTGCCCGCCCCCGTGCTGATCACCTGGTTCTTGCTGCCCGACACGTTGGCTGCGTCACCGGCGCCGGCGAGCACGGCTTGGTCGTGCGAACCGGCGACGATCACGAAGGAATCGGCGCCGCTCACGGTGGCCGAGTCGTGCTCGCCGCGGAGCTCGACAAAGGCGTTCCACCCCGTGCTGACGACCTCGTCGTGATCGCCCGACAGGGTGGCGCTCTCGCTGCTGCCCGAGAGCGTCGTGCGATCGTGCGTGCCGGCGTCGAACACCGAACTGCCGTCGCCGCTCACCAGGATCGTATCGTGGTCGCCGTTGACCGACACGGTATCGCCCGGCGCGGTGCTGCGGATGGTCTTGCTGGATTTGCTCATGTCTCGATCCTCCGGGAATAAGGCGCATCCCAGGGACCATCATGCACGCGCCGTCACGCGAACGGCGCGTATCTATCGATGCATTTGTATCCTATGCGTTCAGCGGCGCGTGCGCGCCTTCGCCGAAATAGGCACGCTCGAGCCGGTTCGCCAGGTCGGGCTCGTTGGCCCGGGCTTCGAGCACGATCGAGCCGCGCGCCAGCGCATAGACTCGGTCGACCACCGCCAGCGCCTTCTCGATCAGCTGCTCGACCAGCAGCACCGCGGTGCCACCCTCGCGCAGCCGCGCCACCGCGGCCAGCACGCGATCGACCAGCACCGGGGAGAGGCCGGCGGAGGGCTCGTCGAGCATCAAAAGCCGCGGCCGTCCCACCAGACCCTGCGCCACCGCCAGCATCTGCTGCTGGCCGCCCGACAGGGTAACGGCGCGGTCGTTGCGCTTGGCGGCAATTTCCGGGAAGAACGACAGCGCCTCCTCGACCTGGCGCGCGCGCGCGGCGCTCGCCACGCCGTACCCGGCGAGCAGCAGGTTGTCGAGCACGCTGAGCTGGGTGAACACGCGATGGCCCTCGACGACATGCGCCATGCCGAGCGCGACCGTCTCGCGCGGGTTGGCGCTGGCGATCTCGCGGCCGGCGAAGCGAACCTGGCCCGAGCGCGGCAGCAGGCCCGAGAGCGCGCGCAGCAGCGTGGTCTTGCCCGCACCGTTGGGGCCGAGCAGCGCCACCGCTTCGCCCGCGCCGATGGTGATGGCGATGTCGCGCAGCACGACGATCTTGCCGTAGCCGGCCGACAGGCCGCCGACCTGCAGAAGCGGTTCAGGCGCCGAGATAGGCACTCACCACCTCCCGATGCGAGCGGATCTCGGCCGGCGTGCCGGCGGCCAGCACCTTGCCGAGATTGAGCACGGTCACGCGATCGCAGATGTCGAAGATCAGGTCGGCATGATGCTCGACCAGCAGCACGGCGGTGCCGCCACGGCTGATCGCCTTGATCAGCCCGCCCAACCGGCGGATCTCCTCGGCGGACAGGCCAGCCGCCGGCTCGTCGAGCATCAGGCAGGCCGGACGCAACATCAGGGCACGCGCGATCTCGACGAAGCGCAGCTCGCTGTGCTGCAGGCGGTCGGCCCGCACCTTGGCCAGCGATTCGAGGCCGACGGACGACAGAGCGAGCATCGCCGCTTCCTCGAGGACCCGCTCGTCGAGCCGATGGCGAGGCAGGCTGAGCATCGATTCGGCGAAGGTGCCATGGCCATGCACCGTGCCGCCGATCATGACATTCTCCAGCACCGAGGCGGCACCGACCAGGCGCGGCGTCTGGAAGGTGCGGGCGATGCGCCATTGCGCGCGGACGTGCGGCTGCTCGAAGGCCAAGTCGGCGCCGTCGATCCTGAGCGCACCGGCCTGCGGGCGGTAGTAGCCGGAGATGACGTTCAAGGTCGTGGTCTTGCCGCTGCCGTTGGGACCGATCAGGCCGTGCACTTCGCCGGCGCGGATCTCGAGATCGAGCCCGTCGATCGCCCGCACGCCGCCGAAATGCAGCTCGATGCCGGACAGCGTGATCAGGGTGTTGCCGCCCTGGGTGCCGAGCACGCGGCCAAGCAGCTCCGGCTGCGGCACGGGCCGGCGGTTCTTGTAATCCAACAAGTCGGCGATGCCGCCCGGGATCACCAGCACGATCAAAAGCAGGAGCGCTGCGTAAAGGAAGGTCGACCACTGGACCAGCGGCGCGGCGAACTCCGGCAGCACCGTGAGGATGAGCGTGCCCAGCGCCGGCCCCAGGATCGAGCCGCGGCCGCCGATCAGGATGCCGATGAAGAACAGCACCGACATCTCGAAGGTGAAGGCGTCGGGCGTGATGTACGACTGCAGCGAGGCGAACAGGCCGCCGGCAATGCCGCCCAGCGCGCCCGCCAGCAGGAACACCATCATCAGCAGCGCCGGCTTGGAGATGCCGCAAGCTTCCGCCGCCACCTCGGCGTCACGGATCGCGACCAGGGCGCGGCCGTAGCGGCTGGCGCCGATGTTCGCGGTCATCCAGGTCGCGAGCGCCGCCAGGACGAAGCAGAAATAGTAGAAGCCCCACCCCGGATCGAACGGCCAGGGGAAGGTCGGGCCCGGTGTGCCGACGCCGCCGCCGGTGACGTCCTTCCAGGCAAGCGCCACCTGGGTGACGATGGTGGCGAAGCCGAGCGTCGTCATGGCGAAATAGAAGGTGCGCAGGCGCAGCGCCGGCAGGCCGACGATGACGCCGAACACCGCGCCGATCACGCCGCTCGCCAGCAGAGCGAGGTAAGGAGGCCACGGTGTGCCGACATTGCCGGCGGCCAGGGCCGCGGTGGTGTAGGCGCCGAGGGTCAGCATCGACACCCAGCCGATGGCGATCTGGCCGGCATAGCCCACGACGAGATTCAGGCCGGCGCTCAACACCCAGTAGATGTAGGCGCGCTGGGCGATCACGCCGATGTAGGAATCGTCGAGCAGCGGCAATAACAAACCGGCCAGGCCGAGCAGGATCCACGAGATCCTGCCCTCGAGCTTGGCAAGCCAGCCCGCGCCTGCAGCGCGCGCCCGTATGGGAGCGGTTGCCTCCGTCATACCCGCCGCCTCACACCCGTCTGGCCGTCGCCGCGCCGGCGAGGCCCTCGGGCCTGAGCAGCAGCACGACGATGAAGACGGCGAACACCGCAACCGCGGCGAAGATGCCGCCGACCAGGAAGTTCGCGGCCTGCTGGAACAGGCCGAGCGCCAGCCCGCCGATCACGGCGCCGCGGTTGGAGCCCATGCCGCCCAGTGCGACCGGCACGAAGCCGTAGAAATTGAGGATCGACTGGTTACCGAAAAAGGCCAGCAGCATCTGCGCGCCGGTGAAGCCGGCCAGCGTGCCGATCACGCCGGCGAGCGCGAAGCTCGCCATCCGCAGACGCGTCTCGGGCAGGCCGAGCGCGCGGGCGGCGTAGCTGTCCTCGGCGATGGCGAGGAAGGCGCGGCCGATCAGCGTCTTGCGGTAGAGCAACTCCAGTCCGCCGATGGTGACGGCGCAGGCGAGCAAGGGCAGCCAGAACTTCTGGTCGAGCCAGCCTTCACCGACCGGCACCAGCGGCGGGAACGGCTGCGCCTCGGTGCCCCATTCGATGGCGGTGACCTGCTGCACCATCAGCGCGAAGGCAAGCGTCGACAGCACGTAGAGGTGCTGCTCGATGCTCTTCAGCACCGGCCGCACCGTCAGGATCTCGGTGACCAGGCCGAGCACGGCACCGCAGGCCAGCACCAGGACGAAACCCAGCACGGCGTTCATGCCCAGTTTGTTGATGAAGAGCGCGCCCAGCACACCGCCCAGCATTCCCAGCATGCCCGCGGTGAAGCTGAACACACGCGACGCCGAGAACATCACGTTGTACGTGATGCCGATCAGTGCGTAGACCGCTCCTACCGCCAGGCCGTAGGAGACGATCGATTGGAACATGGTCTAGGCGCTGTAGCCCGGCGCCAGATTGAAGGCGCCATCCTTCAGCGAGTTGACCTCGCACATCACCACTTCGGAGTCGGGGAAGCCGTTGTGCTGCTCCGGCGTCCAGGTGACGGTGCCAGCCGTTGTGCTGCTCCGGCGTCCAGGTGACGGTGCCGTAGATGCCCGGCCAGTTCTTGACCTTGTTGTAGTAGGCGACGATGTCTTCGGCCTTGGGGCCGGCGGCCTTGAGCGCGTCGGCCATCATCATGCCGCCGTCCCAGCCGAGTGCCACCCACCACAGCAGCGTGTCGCCGAACTCGACCTTGGCCTTCTTCAGGCGGTCGACGAATTCCTGGGCGCGCGGCGGCAGCTTGCCGCCGGCGTAGCAGACCTGGCGGAAGTTGTTTGAGTAGACCTTGTTCCAGTACTCGGGCTTCTCGAGCAGGGCCTTGGTCTGGCCCGAGCCGAGCGTGGTCTGGCCGACGATCGGCACGTCCCAGCCCATGGCGCCGCGGGTGTTGCAGATGCGCGACAGGAAGCCCGCATTGACGCTCCACGGCATGATCGCCTGCGCGCCGGCGCTCTGCATGCGCAGGAGCTCCGGCTTGAGGTCGGGGTTCGCCGCGTCGACATGGTTGGTGTAGACGACCTCGGCTCCCTTGGCCTTCAGCATCGGCACGTAGGTGTTGACCGAGGCGGTGCCGTAGCCGGTGGTGTCGCTGATGACCGCCACTTTCTTCAGCTTCAGCACGTCGACCACGTAGTAGTTGGCGCCTCCGCCGACCTGGGTGTTGGTCGGCGCGATGCGGAAGGACATCGGATACTTCTTGACGTCGATCAGCTCGTCGACCCAGCACGGGTGCAGCATCGGCACCTTGTCGCGGGCGATCAGCGGCGTCGCCGCCAGCGCCTCGCCGGAGTTGAGCGGGCCGAAGATCATGGCGACCTTCTGGCGCTGCGTCAGCTCGGCGACAGCGTTCACCGCCTTGGTCGGGTCGCTCTGGGTGTCGCGGCTGACCAGCTCGATCTTGCGGCCCTTGATGCCGCCGTCATTGTTGATCAGTTCGACCGCGAGCTGGGTGCCGCGATTGATGCCGACGCCGGTCGAGGAACTGGGGCCGGTCAGCGCCGGCAGGTAGCCGATCTTGATCGGTTCGCTTTGGGCGATGGCCGGCGCGGCGAGACCAGTGGCCAGCGACACGGCACCGGCGGCGGAGCCGGCCAGCATTTGGCGACGCTTGATGGGCATTGTCGTTTCCTTCCCTATTTGATTTTGGTGATTGGCGGACAGCATAGACTTTGGTCCTTGGCGGTCAACGAAAGACGCCGCCAAGCTGCGCCTTTCAGGCCCACCCGACCCGACTCCGAGACGCTCGTCGTCTTCCGCGACGTCACCGACCGGCACGATGTTTCGCTCAATGAGCGGACAATCGTCTGCCAAGCACTTGCAGCGGAGCGTTCGGCAGTGCTCGACAGATCCTAGATGTGGAGGGCTTCGCCCAACGCCCGCAGGCTTGCTTCGTGGAAGGCCTCGCCGAGCGTCGGATGAGCGTGGATGGTGCCGCCGATATCTTCCAGCCTCGCCCCCATTTCGAGCGCGAGGCCGAACGCGCCGGCGAGTTCCGACACCGCCGTGCCGACCGCGGCGATGCCCAGGATCAGGTGATTGTCGGCCCGGGCGGCGACCCGCACGAAGCCGTCCTCCTCCGCCAGGGTGAGCGCCCGGCCGTTGGCCTGGAACGGGAAGAGGCCGATATGCACCTCATGCCCGGCCTTGCGCGCTTCCTCGGGGGAGAGGCCGACGGTCACGATCTCCGGATCGGTGAAGCACACCGCGGGAATCGCGCCGCCGTCGAAGACGCGGCGATGTCCGGCGATCAGCTCGGCGACCACCACGCCCTGCGCCATGGCACGGTGGGCGAGCATCGGCTCGCCGGTGATGTCGCCGACCGCCCAGACGTTGCGCATCGACGTGGCGCAGCGTTCGTCGATCGCCACGAAGGCGCCGTTCATGGTTAGGTCGAGCCGTTCGAGGCCGAAGCCCGTAACGCGCGGGCGCCGGCCGGTGGCGACGAGGATGCAGTCGGCCGGGATGGCGCGCGGCGCGGCGCCCTCGGTCGCGACCAGCAACGCGTCGCCTCCTTCGGACAGGCCGACGGCGCGGGCCCCCGTCGTGACCTCGACCCCCAGGGCCTGCAGGCGCCGCCCCACCGGGCGGGCAAGCTCGCCGTCGTAAACCGGCAGGATGCGGGGCTCGGCCTCGATCACCGTGACCTTGGCGCCGAGCTTGGCGAACGCCGTCCCCAGCTCGAGGCCGATATAGCCGGCCCCGACCACGGCCAAGCGCCCGGGAATCGCCGCAAGCGACAGCGCCTCGGTCGAGGAGATCACGCGGCCGCCGAACGGCAGCGCGGGCAAGGTCGCCGGCAGCGAGCCGGTCGCCAGCACGACGTGCTCGGCCCGCACGACCTGCGGGCCGGTGTCGGTCTCGACCCGGCAGGTCTTGCCGTCCACCATGACGGCGTGGCCCTGCACGATCTTGACCCGGTGTCGCTTCAGCAGTGCCGCAACGCCGCTCGTCAGGCGACCGACGATGCCGTCCTTCCAGTCGATGGTGCGCCCGAAGTCGACGCTCGGCCGCTCGACGCTGATGCCGAACGGCGCGGTCTTGGCCTGCTCGACCGCACGATGGAAGGCATCGGCCGCGTGGATGATCGCCTTCGACGGAATGCAGCCGACATTGAGGCAGGTGCCGCCCAGCCCGCCGTCAGGGCCGCCATGCTCGACCAGCACGACATCGAGGCCGAGCTGGCCGGCCCGGATGGCGCAGACATAGCCGCCCGGGCCGCCGCCGACGATCAGCACCTTGGCAGCGATCTCGGCCATCTCATGCCTCCATGAAAATCGTCGCCGGCGCTTCGATCAGGCCTTTTATGCGCTGGACGAAACGCGCCGCGACATAGCCGTCGATGACGCGGTGATCGAAGGAGGACGACAGGTTCATCATGGTGCGCGGCACGAACTGCGCGCCCTGCCATACCGGCCGGATGACCTCCTTGTTGACGCCGATGATGGCGACCTCGGGCCGGTTGATCACCGGCGTGGTGACGATGCCGCCCAGCGCGCCCAGGCTGGTGATGGTGATGGTCGAGCCTGAAAGCTCGGCGCGGGTCGCCCTGCCCTCGCGCGCGGCCTCGGCCAGGCGCTGCACCTCGGCGGCGCAGTCCCATAGCCCGCGCGCCTCGCAGTGGCGGACCACCGGCACCATGAGGCCGGCCGGCGTCTGCGTGGCGATGCCGATATGGATGCCGCCATGGCGCTCGAGCGTCTCGGCCTCGTCGTCATAGAGCGCGTTCATCTCGGGAAAATCGGCGACCGCCTTGACCAGCGCCTGCATCAGGAACGGCATCAGCGTGAGGCGCGGGCGATCCGGCCGGTTCTCGGCATTCAGCCTCGCGCGCAGCTCTTCCAGCGCCGTGACGTCGATCTCCTCGACATAGGAGAAGTGGGCGACCCGGCGCTTGGACTCCGCCATCGCCCGGGCGATGCGCCGGCGCAAGCAGATGATCTTGACGGTCTCGACGCCGGTGTTGGCCGCCCGGCCGACGGACGTCGCGGCCTTCGGCGCGCCGCGCAGGAAGGCGTCGAGGTCGTCATGGCCGATCCGGCCGGCCGGCCCGGTGCCGCGCACCTGGCGCAGATCGACGCCGGCATCGCGGGCGCGCCGCCGCACCGCGGGCGACGCGAGCGGCTTCTCGCCCGGCGGCCGCGGCGGCCCGACCGGTGCGCGGCTGGCCGGCGCCTCCGGGGCCGTCGGCACGCTCGGCGCGGAGGATCGAGGCACCGCTGCCATCACTGGCGCGGTGGGCCGTTCGGCCGGCGGCGGAGCTTTCTTCGTTGCCCTCGCCCGCGACCTCCAGGCGAACCAGCTCGGCGCCGACGGCCAGCACGCCGCCCACCTCGGCGCCCAGCGCCACGACGGTGCCGGCAACCGGCGACGGAATTTCCACCGTCGCCTTGTCGGTCATGACGGCGGCGAGAACCTGGTCCTCCAGCACCGACTGGCCGACCTCGACATGCCATTCGACCAGCTCGGCCTCGGCCACGCCCTCGCCGACATCGGGCAGCTTGATGATGCGGATGCCCATCTCAAGCCTCCATCACGGCCTTGAGCGCGCGGCCAACCCGGGCCGGCCCCGGGAAATAGTCCCATTCCTGGGCGTGCGGATAGGGCGTGTCCCAGCCGGTGACGCGCATCACCGGCGCCTCGAGATGGTAGAAGCAATTCTCCTGCACCAGCGCACTCAGCTCGGCGCCGAACCCCGAAGTCAGCGTCGCCTCATGGACGACGATGCATCGTCCCGTCTTCTCGACGGAGGCGGCAATCGTCTCGAGGTCGTAAGGAACGAGCGTGCGCAGATCGATGATCTCCGCGTCGATGCCGGTCTCCCGGGCAGCGGCTTCGGCAACGAAGACCATGGTGCCGTAGGCGAGCACCGTCATTGCCGTGCCCTCGCGGCGAACGGCGGCCTTGCCGAGGGGAACCGTGTAGTGGCCGTCCGGAACCTCGCCCTGGGGATGGCGCGCCCACGGCGTCACCGGCCGATCGTGATGGCCGTCGAACGGGCCGTTGTAGAGCCGCTTGGGCTCGAGAAAAATCACCGGATCGTTGTCCTCGATCGCGGCAATCAGCAAGCCCTTGGCGTCGTGCGGGTTCGACGGCACGACGGTTTTGAGGCCCGCGACATGGGTGAACAGCGCCTCCGGGCTCTGGCTGTGCGTTTGGCCGCCGAAGATCCCGCCGCCGGTCGGCATGCGCACGACCAGCGGTGCGGTGAACTGGCCATTGGACCGATAACGCAGTCGTGCCGCCTCCGACACGATCTGGTCGTAGGCCGGATACATGTAGTCGGCGAACTGGATTTCGACGCACGGCCGCAACCCGTAGGCCGCCATGCCGACCGCGGCGCCGACGATGCCCAGCTCGCTGATCGGCGTATCGAAGCATCGACTGGCGCCGAACTTCTGCTGCAGTCCCTGGGTGCAGCGGAACACGCCGCCGAAATAGCCGACATCCTCGCCGAACACGACGACGCTCTCGTCGCGCTGCATGGCGACCTCGAGGGCGTCGCGGATCGCCTCGACCATGGTCCGGCGCGGCACGGCTAAATCCCCCCCTGTTGCCGCTGGCGGCGGAGATGCGGTGGCATCTGCTCATAGACGCCCTCGAACATGTCGCGAGCCGAGGGATGGGGGCCGGAATGCAGCGTGCCGTGGCGCTCGGCCTCCTTCTGGACCGCGATGATGTCGGCCAGGATCTCCGCCTCGGCCTGCTTGTGCCGTTCCTCTGACCAGACGCCGCGACGGATCAAATGATTCTTGAGACGAAGCACCGGATCGCCGAGCGGCCAGGCGTCGGACTCCGTCTTGGGCCGGTATGCCGAGGGATCGTCCGAGGTCGAATGCGCGCCGACCCGATAGGTCACGTATTCGACCAGCGTCGGCCCGAGATTGCGGCGCGCCCGCTCGATCGCCCATTTCGCCACGGCATGGACGGCGAGATAGTCGTTGCCATCGACGCGCAGCGCCGGAAGGCCGAAGCCCAGGCCGCGCGCCGCGAAGGTGCCCGAGCCGCCGCGGGCGATGCCCTGGAAGGTCGAAATCGCCCATTGATTGTTGACGATATTGAGCACGACCGGCGCCTTGTAGGTCGAGGCGAAAACCAGCGCGGCATGAAAATCCGATTCGGCCGTCGAGCCGTCGCCGATCCAGCCGACCGCGATCCTCGTGTCGCGCTTCATCGCCGAAGCCATCGCCCAGCCGACCGCCTGGATGAACTGGGTGGCGAGATTGCCCGAGATCGAAAAGAAGCCGTGCTCGCGCGACGAATACATCACCGGCAACTGGCGGCCCTTCAGCGGATCGAGCTCGTTGGAGTAGATCTGGCACATCATGTCGAGCATCGGATAGCCGCCGGCAATCAGCAGCCCGGCCTGCCGGTAGGTCGGAAAGTTCATGTCGCCGGGCTCGAGCGCCACGCGAAAGGCGCAGCTCACCGCCTCCTCGCCCATGTGCTGCATGTAGAACGACGTCTTGCCCTGGCGCTGGGCCATCTGCATGCGCGCATCGAAGGCCCGCAAGGTCAGCATGTGGCGCAGGCCCGTCAGGAGCTCGTCATCGCCGAGCAGGCCGGCCCACGGGCCAACCGCCTCGCTCTCGCGGTCGAGCACCCGAATGATTTCATAAGCGAGGTCGCGGATGTCCTCGGGCGCCGCATCCACCTCGGGCCGGCGCACCTCTCCCGCCCTCGAAATCCGCACGTCGCTGAAATCCGGTGTGCCGCCGGGCCGCACCGCCGGGGCCGGCACCTGGAAGGACAGTGGTCTTGGATCAGGCATGGCGACCTCTCGTTCAGCGCTTCTCGCCAGTAAGAACGTTTCGCACCATGCTTCGAGGCACTGTCAGGCTGGCGTTTCAGGCCCCCTGACGACTGCTCACGCCTGCGGCATCACCATCGTGCCCTTGGGCAGGGCGGCACAGTGATCGTAGATGGCGCCCGGCCGGGTGAACCAGACCTTGTCCTTCTGCGGATGGTTGGCGATGTGCTGCAGCGCCTCGCGCAGCGCGCGCAGGCGATAGGGCTGGCCGACGATCATGGTGTGAAGCGCGATGCCGCAGACCAGCGGCTGCTTGGCCGACTGGCGCAGCAGCTCCTCGAACTGGCCGATGATCATGTCG
>VBAF01000344.1 GCA_005884705.1 Alphaproteobacteria bacterium | reverse complement strand
CGGCATCAGGACGCGGGCGGAGCGGGACGGTGAGGGCTGGGTGATCAACGGCCAGAAGGTCTGGACCTCGGGCGCGCACTACTCCGACTACGGCATCATTATCACCCGCACCGACCCGACGGTCCCCAAGCACCAGGGGCTGACGATGTTCTTCCTGTCGATGAAGACGCCGGGCGTCGAGGTGCGGCCGATCAAGCAGATGTCGGGCGGCGCCAACTTCAACGAGGTGTTCTTCACCGACGTGCGCATCCCCGACAGCCAGCGGCTGGGCAAGGTCGGCGAGGGCTGGAAGGCGGCGCTTACCACTCTCATGAACGAGCGACTTGCCGTTGGCCTGCCGTCGGGGGGCCTCGATGTCGACGAGCTGATGGAATTGGCGCGCGACACCGACCTCGAGGACGGGCCGGCGATCCGTAACCAGCAGGTCCGGTCCAAGATCGCCGACTGGTACGTCCAGCAGCAGGGGCTGAAGCTGACGCGCTATCGCACGCTGACGGCGCTCTCCAAGGGCCAGACGCCGGGGCCGGAATCCTCGATCATCAAGATCGTGGCGGCGCCCAAGATGCAGGACATGGGCGCCTTCGCCATGGAGCTGATGGGGCCGGCCGGCATCATGAAGGAGGAGGTGCCGCACGCCGCGGGCTTCCAGGCGCAATGGATCGGCGGCGCCGGCTTCCGCATCGCCGGCGGCACCGACGAGATCCTGCGCAACATCGTGGCTGAGCGGGTGCTCGGCTTGCCGGCCGATGTGCGGGTCGACAAGGACATTCCCTTCAACAAGCTGACGCGCTCATAGCGCGCCAGCGGCGGGCGGCAGCGCATTCTGATGCGCGAGAGCCCGCGCCGCGCAGAAAGGATGAGAACGCTCATGAATCGCCTAGACGGCAAAGTAGCCTTCCTGTCGGGCGCGGCGCGCGGCATCGGTGGCGCGACGGCCAAGCGGATGGTCGAGGCCGGCGCCCAGGTGGCGATCGGCGATGTGCTCGACGAGGCCGGCCGCAAGCTCGCGCAGGAGATCGGCGCGCTCTACGTCCATCTCGACGTCACCCAGGAGGCGAGCTGGGCGGAGGCCCTGAATGCCACCGTGAAGCATTACGGCAAGCTCGACGTACTGGTGAACAACGCCGGCATCTTCGTCGGCAAGGGCATCGAGGATGCCTCGCTCGACGACTGGCACAGGCTGGTCGCGGTCAACCTCACCGGCGTGGTGCTGGGCACGCGTGCCGCCCTGCCGCACCTCAAGAAGACCAAGGGCAACATCGTCAACCTGGCGTCGATCGCCGGTCTCGTCGGCTCGCAGCTCGATCCGCTCTATTCGCTGACCAAGGGCGGCGTGACCCTGTTCACCAAATCCACTGCGCTGGAGTTCGGTCGCAAGGGCTACGGCATTCGGGTCAACTCGATCCATCCCGGCCTGATCGAGACCGACATGGGGGAGAAGACGTTCGTGATGCGCGCCCAGCAACAGGGCACGAACGATACGGAAAGGGCACGCCAGGCCACGCTCGCGCTTCACCCGATCGGCCGGCTGGGCGTCGCCGACGACATCGCCAAGGGCATCGTGTTCCTGGCGTCCGACGATGCGAGCTTCATGACCGGCGCCGGCCTGGTCGTCGACGGCGGCTGGACGGCGCACTGAGGACGGCAGGGGAAAAGACGGCAGAGAAAGCGAGAAAAGGTGTCATCCCGAGCGAAGCGAGGGATCTTTGCTCATGGCCTTATAGATCCCTCGCTGCGCTCGGGATGACACCGAGGCAGAACGAACGATCGCACTCATAGAAGAGGGCACACAATGCGCTTCGGACTTCTGTACGAGCACCAGCTGCCGCGTCCGTGGGACGGCGACGCCGAGCACAGGCTGTTCAGGGATGCGTTGGCCCAAGTCGAATGGGCCGATCGCCTCGGCAGCGACCAAATCTGGGAGGACGAGCACCACTTCATCGAGGAGTATGCGCACTCCTCGGCGCCCGAGGTCTTCCTCGCTGCCTGTGCCGCGCGGACCAAGAACATCCGCATCGGCCATGGCGTGGTGCTGGCGCCGCCCGGTTACAACCATCCGGCGCGCGTCGCCGAGCGCATCGCCACCCTGGACCTGATCGCCGACGGCCGGGTCGACTGGGGTACCGGCGAATCGGCGTCGCGGGTCGAGCTTGAGGGCTTCGGCATCGATCCCGACCAGAAGAAGGCGATGTGGGCGGAAGCCGTCGAGCAGACCGCCAACATGATGGCGATGAGCCCCTATCCCGGCTTCCAGGGCAAGTACTTCTCCATGCTGGTGCGCAACGTGGTGCCCAAGCCGCTGCAGAAGCCGCATCCGCCGATCTGGGTCGCCTGCTCCAAGCGCGAGACCATCCATGCCGCGGCGCGCGCGGGCATCGGGGCGCTCACCTTCGCCTTCGTCGATCCAGCCGAGGCGGGCAAGTGGGCGCACGAATACTACGACATCATCAAGAGCGACCAGTGCGTGCCGATCGGCCATGCGGTCAACGCCAACATCGCCATGGTGACCGGCTTCTCGGTGCACGAGGACGCTGCCGTTGCGCGCGCCCGCGGCTCGGAGGGCTTCCAGTTCTTCGGCTATTCGCTGGGTCACTTCTATGTCTACGGCCATCACCAGCCCGGCGTGACCAATGTCTGGGAGCGCTTCGAGGCGGCCAAGGACAAGCTGCCTCCGGCCGGCCGCGGCAGCGGCATCGGCACGCCGGCCGAGCTGGTCGCGCACCTCGAGCAGTACCAGGACGCGGGCGTCGATCAGGTCGTGTTCATCCAGCAGGGCGGCCGCAACAAGCACGAGCATATCTGCGCGGCGCTCGAGCTGTTCGCCGCCAAGGTGATGCCGGTGCTGAAGGCCGACCAGGCCGCACGCGACGCCAGGAAGCAGAAGGAGCTCGCGCCCTTTATAGAGGCGGCGCTGAAGCGCAAGAAGCGGATGGCGCCGGTGGCCACGTCGGCGATCCCGATCGTGTCGGCCTATGGCCGCAACGTCGTGCAGGCCGACCAACCGACCGAAGGCCCGACCCATCACATCGCCGCCGACATTCCGGTGATGATGACCGACGTCGCCGAGAAGAAGAAACAAGAGGCGGCAGAGTGAAATAGGCCTCCCGCGAAGTCGCATTAGCCCAGCGTTATAAGGATCTGGTGTGTCCCTTGGTCCGCGCTGAGCGGCAGGAGGGCATTGCCGTCGGCAACCAGCTGCGATGCTCCGTCCAGCAGCGCGGCAACGACACCGCGGCTCACGCGAGCGGGGTTGTGGACCGAAATCTCATAGACGGCGCCGCGGTATCGCAAGGTCAGGTCGAAGCCCGGCCATGACGCGGGAATGCAGGGCGCGAAGACGAGCGTGTCCGCCCGGACGACGAGGCCCAGGATCGACTCGATGCCGGCACGGTAAAGCCAGCCGGCCGAGCCCGTGTACCAGGTCCAGCCGCCGCGCCCGACATGCGGCGCCACCGAGTAGACGTCGGCGGCGACGACGTAGGGCTCGACCTTGTAGCGCAGCACGCCGGCGCGCGTGGCGGTGTGGTTGATCGGATTGATCAGCGAGAACAACTCGACAGCCTTGTCGCCTTGGCCGACGGCGGCGAAGCCCATGATCGACCAGGCGGCAGCGTGAGTATATTGGCTCGCGGATGCCGGGCGGATAGCCCTTGATGTAGCCAGGATCGAGTTCGGTCTTGTCGAAGGGCGGCGTGAACAGCGGCGCCAGCCGGTCGCCGCGGTGCACCAGAAGGCGATCGAGGGCGGCCATCGCCTGAACGGCGCGCGCCGGATCGCCGGCACCGGATATCGCGGCCCACGATTGAGCGATCGAATCGATGCGGCATTCCTCGCTGCTCGCCGATCCCAGCGCGGTTCCGTCGTCGTAATAGCCGCGGCGATACCAGTCGCCGTCCCAGCCCTCGCGGTCCAGTGCGCGTCCCAGCGCATCGCGATGGGCTGTCCAGGCATCCGCGCGCTTGGTCTCGCTGCGGGCGGCGGCGATCGGGACGAAGGCGCTGAGCGCGGCATGAAGAAACCAGCCCAGCCAAACGCTTTCGCCTTTTCCGCCCTCGCCGACGCGGTTCATCCCGTCGTTCCAATCGCCGGTGCCGATCAGCGGCAGTCCGTGCGCACCCGTGGCGAGGCTGAGGTCGAGGCCGCGCGCGCAATGCTCGAACAGCGAGGCGGCCTCGTCGGCCTGGCTGGGCTGAAAGTACAGATCATGCTCGCCCGGCTTGACCGCGGCGCCCTCGAGGAACGGCACGCGCTCGTCGAGGAGCGAGGCATCGCCGGTCGTCGCGACATAGTGGGCCGCGACCGTGGCGAGCCACGCCCGGTCGTCGGAGATCCGTGTGCGAACGCCCTGGCCGGCCGGCGGGAACCACCAATGCTGGACATCGCCCTCGACGAATTGCCGGGCGGCGGCGCGCAGGATGTGCGCTCGCGCCATGTCGGGCTTGGCGACCGTGAGCGACATGACGTCCTGGAGCTGGTCGCGAAAGCCATAGGCGCCGCTCGCCTGATAGAAGGCCGATCGCGCCCAGTAGCGGCAGGCGAGCGTCTGATAGAGCAGCCAGCCGTTCAGCAGGATGTCCATGGCCGGGTCCGGTGGCTTGTCCTGGATGGTGCCCAGCGTGTCGGTCCAGAAGCGCGTGGCGTCTTGATGCGCGGCGGTGAAATCGATGCCGCGATAGCGCTCGATCAGCGTGCGCGCCTCGGCTTCGTCGCTTGTTTGGCCAAGGAAGAAGGCGATGTCGACCGCGCCGTCCCTCTCGAGCTCGATCGTGGCTTGCAGCGCGGCGCATGGATCGAGACCCGCACCGGCCCGTTGCGACAGCGGATCGGCGCCGCTCAGTGCGGCGGGATTTGCGATGGTGCCGTTGCGGCCGAAGAATTCGCCGCGGTCTGCGGTCCACCCCGTCAGCTTGCCGGCGAGAGCCGCGAAAGCCACGCGAGACCCATGATGGATGTTCCAGGGATTGCGGGCGAAGATCGCGCCGCTGGCGGGGTCGTGGTCGGTTACGATCGTCGGCGCCGAGGCGCCGCGCGCGAGTCCGAGCACCCATTCGACATAGGCGGTGACCGACAGATGGCGCGGCCGGCCGGAGATGTTGCGCAGCGTGAGGCGCGAGATCTTGATCGGATCGTTGAGCGCCACGTACTGCAGCAATTCGAGGGCGATGCCGTGGGCCGTCACCTCGAAACGGCTGTACCCCCGTCCGTGACGTGCGGTGTAGCGCGCTCCCTGCTGGCGGATCGGCATCGCCGTCGGGCTCCACAGATCGCCATTGTCGAGGTCCCGCACATAAAGGACTTCCCCGGGGCGATCGCTGACCGGGTCGTTCGACCATGGCGTGAGCTGGTTGTCGCGGCTGTTCTGCGACCAGGTATAGCCGCCGCCCTCGGCGGCCACCTGGAAGCCGAACGAGGCATTGGAGACGACGTTGATCCACGGCGCCGGGGTCGATTGGCCGGGCCCCAGCACGATCACGTACTCCCGGCCATCCGGCGAGAAGCCGCCCAGCCCATTGAGGAACTGAAGATCGGGC
>VBAF01000343.1:1950-5696 GCA_005884705.1 Alphaproteobacteria bacterium | reverse complement strand
GCGCCCTGTCGGCGCGCCTCTTCCCAGGCAAGACGCGCCGCTTGCAGCGCCGCCTCGACCTCGCCGAGCGCCGGCAGGCTCGCGAGTTCCGCCTCGATCTGGCGCTGCTGGCCGGCGACTTCGTCGCGGCGCATCTCGAGCCGGCGCAGGCGCTCCTGCAGCTCGGCGACCTCGCGGCGGACGCTCTGGCGCAGCGCCTCGTCGTCGGCAATCTGGCGGGTCAGGCGATCGTGCTCGGTGTCGGCGGCGACGGTCGCGTCATGCGCCGCGTCGCGCGCCTGTTGCGCGGCGGCGGCGCGCTCGTCCTCGCCGACCCGCTCCTCTTCGAGCCGGCCACGCTGGGCATCGAGCTCGGCGATCGCGGTTTCCGCGTCGCTCTTGCGGCCGCGCTCGCGCTCGAGATCGCCTTCGGTCTGCTGCAGTCGGGTCCCGGCTTCCTGTTGAGCGGACGCCACGCGCTCGCCTTCCGCCGTCAGCGCATCGTGCGCGACGCGCAGGCGCTGCAGCGCCGCGGCGGCGGCGGCCTCGTCGTTGCGCAGCGGCGGCAGCGATGTGGCCGAGTCGGCCTGCGCCGTCGTCGCCAGGCCGACCAGGCGCGTCAGGTCCGCGACCTGCGCCTCGGCTTCCTTCAGCCGCTCGCCCGCCTCGGCAAGCTCACTCTCGGTCCTGGTCAGGCGCAGCGCCAGCACGGCGGCCTCGGCGCGGCGGATGTGATCGCTGAGGTTGCGATACCGGCTTGCCTGGCGCGCCTGGCGCTTCAGCCCCTTGTGCTGCTCCTCGAGCGCCACGAGAACGTCCTGCACGCGGGCGAGGTTCTGCTCGGCGGCGCGCAGGCGCAGCTCCGCCTCATGCCGGCGGGCATAGAGACCGGTGATGCCGGCCGCCTCGTCGATGATGCTGCGCCGGTCGACCGGCTTGGCGCTGATCAGCGCGCCGATACGGCCCTGGCTCACCAGCGCGGTCGAGCGCGAGCCGGTCGCGGCGTCGGCGAACAGCGTCTGGACGTCGCGCGCGCGGATCTCGCGGCCGTTCACCGAATAGGCCGAGCCGTGGCCGCGCTCGATGCGGCGCAGCACGTCGAGCTGGTCGGTGTCGTTCACCATCGCTGGCGCGGTGCGCGTCTTGTTGTCGAGGCAGAGCATGACCTCGGCGATGTTGCGGGCCGGCCGGGTGCCGGCGCCGGAGAAGATCACGTCCTCCATCTCCGAACCGCGCATCTGCTTGGCCGAGGTCTCGCCCATCACCCACTTCAGCGCCTCGACCAGGTTCGACTTGCCGCAGCCGTTGGGGCCGACGATGCCGGTCATGCCCGGCTCGATCGCGAGCTCCGTCGGGTCCACGAAAGACTTGAAGCCGGAGAGCCTGAGCTTGTCGAATTGGACCATCTAGACCACGCCTGTTGTTGACCTATTTGGCGAGCTTGGAGAACGTCGCGTCCAATTCCTCGATGGTCCGCGCGCCCTTGAACTGCTCGCCGTTTATGAAAAGCGTCGGAGTCGAATTGACACCCAGGGTCTCGCCGCCGCGATAGTCGGCGATCACGCCGTTGGCGACCGCATCGTTGGCCAGGCATGCCTTGACCTCGGCGTCGCCCATGCCGGCGATGCGCAGCGACTTGGCAAGCTCGCCGATCGGATCCGACGCGGCCGCCCATTTCGACTGGCTGCTGAAGATCATGTCGACCACGCCGAAATACTTGTCTTTGCCGGCGCACTCGACGAGCTGCGCCGCCTTGAGTGCGGTCTGGTCGAGCGGGAAGTCGCGGTAGATCAGCTTCACCTTGCCGGTGTCGATCCACTTCTTCTTCACCTCGGGCATCACGGCGACGCTGAAATGGGCGCAGTGCGGACAGGTGAAGGAGGCGTACTCGATCAGGGTGATCGGCGCCTTGGGGTCGCCCAGCACATGGTCGGTCGGCTGGATCGCCAGCAGCGAGCCCTTGTCCGGCGTCTGGGCGACAGCCGTCGCCACCGGTCCCGAGGGGGACGGCCGGGTCCCGACATAGACGCCACCCGCAATCGCGGCCACGGCCACGAGGCCGCCGGCGACGATCAAGATATTACGCATAACGCCTTCCTCTCCACTACATCTTGGGAATTCAGCCTGTGGGGAGTCAACGACTACCGTCCCACCTGACGCAAAATAGCGTCGATCCCCAGGGCCCCGCCCTCGGGGTTGCCGTACCTCTGTTCGTTGATGAACAGGGTCGGCGTGAACTTGACCCCCAGCGCCTGGCCGGACTGCACGTCGCCCACGACCTTGTCGAAAAGGCGGCCGTCGGCGAGGCAGTCCCGGGCGGCCAGGCCGGCCCGCTCCATGACCCCGACCATCTCCTCCTCGGGGTTCGGCGCGGTCAGCCAGTCGACCTGGCTCTTGAACAGGGTGTCGATGGTCTCGAAGAACTTCGCCCCGCCGCACTCGGCCAGCAGGCTCGCGCGGGTGGCGACCGCGTCGGACGGGAAATGGCGATAGATGAAGCGGGTCCGTCCGGTATCGATCCATTCGCTCTTCACCACCGGCAGCACGGCGGCATGGAAGTTGGCGCAGTGCGGGCAGGTCAGCGAGAAGTAGTCGATGATCAGGTTGGGCGCGTCGGGCCGGCCCATCACGTGATCGGCCGGCAGGACGCCGAGGAACTTGTCGAACGCCTGGGCCCGCGGCGTCTCGGGCAGCGCCAGCGCCGCCAGGGCGCCCAGCACCAGGCCGCGCCGGGTCGCCGCGACCCGCGCACCCAGCCGGACCAGGGCGGAGCGCAGGGCGGGATCCTTCACCTCGGCGGCGCGGCTTTCGATCTGCTGCATGGTCTGCGCATCGGGCTGGGGCAGCACCGGCGCCGTTGGCCGGGGCGCGAGCGCGCCCTGCACCAGGCGGATGTCGTCGACCATGCGATGGCCGAGATAAGCGTTCACGCGCTCGACGATCTGCGCGCCGCGATGCTGGATCTCCAGCGCCATCGCGCTCTCGACCTTGAGCCGCAGCACCTTGCCCGGGCCGCGGCCGGCCAGCAGCGCCTCGGGCTGCGTGACCCGTGCAAGGTCGGCACCGACGATCGCCGTCCATTCGGCGCGCAGGCGCGCGACCGACGTGCCGCGCCCCTTGCTGCGCTTGTCGACGATGCCCGACGTCAGCCGCTGCGCCAGACCGCCCAGGGCACGGAAGCCATTTTCCCGCATGGACCCTTTCAACCGCCGTTCCTTATGCTACGGCAGCGCTGCTTACATGGCCATTACCCACGCCGCCATCACCCACGCCAGAAGCCTTCTCGCCTGGTACGACCGGCATCGCCGCACCCTGCCGTGGCGGGCGCCGGCCGGCGCGCGCACGCCGCCCTACCTGGTCTGGCTGTCGGAGATCATGCTGCAGCAGACCACGGTGGCCACCGTCGGCGACTACTTTCACCGCTTTGTGAAGCGCTGGCCGACCGTCGAGACGCTCGCCGCCGCCCCACTCGACGACGTGCTCTCGGCCTGGGCAGGGCTCGGCTACTACGCCCGCGCCCGCAACCTGCATGCCTGTGCGCAAGCGGTGGTCGGCCAGCATGGCGGGCAGTTCCCCGACGACGAGGCCGCCCTGCTCGCCCTGCCCGGCATCGGCCGCTACACCGCCAACGCGATCCGCGCCATTGCCTTCGACCAGCCGGCCTCGGCGGTCGACGGCAATGTCGAGCGGGTGATCGCCCGCCTCTATGCACTCTCGACGCCGCTGCCCGACGCCAAGGTCGAGATCGCGGCCCGCGCCGGCGAGCT
>VBAF01000343.1:0-1899 GCA_005884705.1 Alphaproteobacteria bacterium | reverse complement strand
GCCGCGCCGGCGACTACGCCCAGGCGATGATGGATCTCGGCGCCACGGTCTGCACACCGCGCAGCCCGCGCTGCGTGATCTGCCCGCTGATGCAGGGCTGCCGCGCCTGCGCCCAAGGCATCGCCGAGGAACTGCCGCGCCGCGCGCCCAAGGCCGACAAGCCGACCCGCCGCGGGCTCGCCTTCGTGCTGATGCGCAAGGACGGCGCGGTGCTGCTGCGCAAGCGGCCGACCAAGGGCCTGCTCGGCGGCATGGACGAGGTGCCGTCGAGCGCCTGGCGCGAAGGCAAGTTCGCGCTCGCCGATGCCCTCAAGGAGGCGCCGGTGCCGGCCAACTGGAAGGTGCTGGAGGGCGGCGTGCGCCACACCTTCACCCACTTCCATCTCGAGCTGGCGGTCGCCCGCGCCGTCGCCACCACGGCCGGCCTCGCCAAGCTCGCCCCCGGCGCCGCTTGGGTCACCGTCGACAGGATGACCGAGCGGGCGCTGCCCACGGTGATGCGCAAGATCATCGCGCATGCTGTCCAGGCGTAGCGAGCCACCCCGAGCCATAGAGTCCACAAGAGTCCACTCCGGTGTGGACCGCTTCGATGCCGATGGCACAAGGATTTTAGACCAAGAGTCCACGAATCCACCGCCCCCCGCCCCCCTGAAAAACCACCTGATCGGAACGCGCCTCTCCAGTGGCGCTCGGGAATTATGAGCGCCACTGGAGTGGCGCGGTCCGACGAAGAACATCATGCGGGCGACTCTGCATGATGCCGTGCCGAACACCTATTAAGGGCGATGGCGGCGCGAAAAAGCCGCCATTTACGGGCATCGAATCGCCCGCCATTGCCCATAATGCAGTCGCGACAGGCGCCGGATTTGGCCCTGCTGGCGCTCGTACGCCGGATTTCCGAGGAAATCGTGCGCCGGCGCACAGGATTTTTGCGCCGGCACAAAAAGAAAAATATGCCGGCGAGTCTACAGCCCCGCCCGCACCTGCTGGCGCAGATGGTCGATCGGCCGGCGCGCGCCCTCGACCTCGACATGCCAGAAGGTCCAGCCGTTGCAGGCCGGCGCGCCCTGCACCGCCGCGCCGACCTGGTGGATCGAGCCGCGATGCTCACCCAGCGCATTGGATGACGACAGCGTGCCGTCGGCGCGGACCCGCGCATGCAGCCGGCCGCTCGGATCGCTCAGCACCGTGCCGGGCTGCAGCAGCCCCGCCTCGATCAGCACGCCGAACGGGATGCGCGGTTCGCTGCGCTTGCTCGGCTTGGGCGTGACGTCCTCGGCGGCGAGCGGTTCGATCTCCGCAATGCGCTTGCGGGCGATCGCGGCATAGGTCGGGTCGCGCTCGAGCCCGATGAAATGCCGGCCGAGCCGCCGCGCCACCGCGCCGGTCGTGCCGGTGCCGAAGAACGGATCGAGGATCGTGTCGCCGGGATTGGACGCCGCCATCAGGCAGCGGAACAGCAGCGACTCGGGCTTCTGCGTCGGATGGGCTTTCTTGCCGTCGTCGCCCTTCAGCCGCTCGGCCCCGGTGCACAGCGTAAACAGCCAGTCGGAGCGCATCTGGATGCCCTCGTTCAGCTCCTTCATCGACTCGTAGTTGAAGGTGTAGCGCTTGGTCTTGCGGTCGCGCGCCGCCCAGATCAGCGTCTCGTGCGCGTTGGTGAAGCGCTTGCCCTTGAAGTTCGGCATCGGGTTGGACTTGCGCCAGACGATGTCGTTCAGCAGCCAGTAACCCTGGTCCTGTAGTGCCGTGCCGATCCGGAAGATGTTGTGGTAGCTGCCGATCACCCACAGCGTGCCTTCGGGCTTGAGCAGCCGGCGCGCCGCCTTCAGCCAGGCGCGGGTGAAGGAATCGTAGCGGGCGAAACTCGTCCCGAGGGGATCCGACGGATCTTCGAAC
>VBAF01000342.1 GCA_005884705.1 Alphaproteobacteria bacterium | reverse complement strand
GCAGCGGCGCGATCAAGCTGCAGGACCTCTACGTGCAGATCCCGCCGCAGCGCATCGAGCAGGCGAAGCAGGCGGCGCGGGTGCTGGGCGATGCCGTGATCGATCGCTACCCGTTCGCCGGCGCGACCAAGCCGATGGGCGACGAGAAGGCCGAACTGGTGCTCAATCGCACCTGGCGGCCGCAACTCGCGGTGGTCGGCATGGACGGCTATCCGGCGCCGGAGAACGCCGGCAACGTGCTGCTGCCGTTCTCGACGGCGAAGCTCAGCCTGCGCTTGCCGCCGACGCTCGATGCCGGCGCGGCGGTGCAGGCGCTGAAGCGAGCGCTGGAGGCCGATCCGCCCAATGGCGCGACGGTCGAGTTCTCCGGCAAGGACGGCCAGTCGGGCTGGCATGCGCCCGCATTGGCGCCATGGCTCGAGCAGGCGGTGGCGCAGGCATCCGAGGAAGCCTTCGGCAAGCCCGCCACCTACATGGGCGAAGGCGGCTCGATCCCCTTCATGGGCATGCTGGGCGAGAAGTTCCCCGACACGCAGTTCGTCATCACCGGCGTGCTTGGCCCGCAGTCGAACGCCCACGGGCCCAACGAATTCCTGCACATCCCGACCGGCAAGCGGATCACGCAAGCGGTGGCGCGGCTGATCGTGGCGCACCACGCCAGAGGACGTTGAAGGGCCCTTCCTCCCCATTCTGATGGCAGGGGAATCGCATATGCCAAATTCCGTCGTCTCGACCGGAGCGCGAAGCGCGGAGCGGAGAGACCTTTTTTCAACGACTAGCGGCCTGTCGCTGAAAAAAGGTCTCTCCGCGCGGCCCGGAGCCTGCCCCGAGGGCATCCGAGGGGGGCCTTGGTCGAGACGACGGGAAGGCTATATGCGATAGCCC
>VBAF01000341.1 GCA_005884705.1 Alphaproteobacteria bacterium | reverse complement strand
GCGACCAGGGTGCGGGCGACCGTGCTCGACGCGGCGACCGCGGTGTCGTCCCGGTTCTCGCGCGCCGCCAGGGCGGCCGCCTCGCGGTCCGACGCCTCTTCCGACAGCGTGTAGACCGACGCGCCGCGGACTTCCGAATCGGGGTGAGCGTCGGCGTGGATCGACAGGAACAGGTCGGCCTTGGCGTCCTGGGCCCGCGCCACCCGCTCGCGCAGCGGCACATAGGTGTCGGACGCCCGGGTCAGCATGACCTTGTATCTGCCGCCGGCCTGGAGTTCGCGGGCGAGGTCGCGGGCGACCGCGATCACCACACTCTTCTCCTGGGTTCCGTTGTAGCCGAGCGCCCCGGGATCGCGCCCGCCATGACCGGGATCGAGGGCGATCAGCTTGGGTCGCGGCATCGGCTTCTTGGGCGCGGCCCAGGCATCGGACGCTGCCAAGATTAACGGTGCACCCATGAACAGCCGACGACGCATGATTCTTTCATAACATTTTCAAAGGCTTAAAGCAATTTCCTAAAGTCCAATCTTTTGATTGTCGCGGAACCGGAGACACCGTATGTTGCGGCCTGCGAGCAGTCGTCCGTCGCAGGCAGCGCCCCAACCGGGTCCGCGCGTCTCGCGGGCGGCTCATCAGGAACCTCGAGGTCGGCAGGACCGGATATCCGGCCCGGCGGCGCGAAGCTTCCCCGTCTTGGCCGTCCCTTTCACGTTCGGGTAGGCCGTTCGGCGGGTTGAAACGCACCGTCCCCCTCGCGCCACAGAGACGGCAAGGCCCGCCGGTTGCTCGCGCCGGTTCGTTGGTCCCCAACGTCTCGAGGAGCGCGCCCATGGCCCGCCGCATGTTGATCGATGCCAGCCACCCCGAAGAGACCCGGGTGGTCGTCGTCGACGGAACCAAGCTCAGCGAATTCGACTTCGAGACGGCGTCCCGCAAGCCCCTGAAGGGCAACATTTATCTCGCCAAGGTCATCCGCATCGAGCCGTCGCTGCAGGCGGCCTTCGTCGAATATGGCGGCAACCGCCACGGCTTCCTGGCCTTCTCGGAAATCCATCCGGACTATTTCCAGATACCGGTCGCCGACCGCGAGCGGCTGATCGCCGAGCAGCGCGCCCAGGCCGACGCCGACGACAAGCACGAGCCGCCGACCGACCGCTACCGGCGCGAGCCCGACGACGATCAGCCCGACGCCGACGATACGGTGCCGGAGGACGACGCGGCGGCGCCGATGACGGAAGCGGCCGAGCCGCTGCCGCCCGAAGCCGAAGCCGCGCCGGTCGATCCGATCGGCGAGGCCCAGCCGCCGGTGCAGGAGGCTCAGCCGGCCGCCCTGCCGGTCGAGAGCCTGGCCGGACCGGCCGAGCCGACGGTGATCGAGGCGTCATCCGAAACCGCATCGGCAATGCCCGAAGGCAGTCCCGCCGAGGCGGTCGAGCCGGCGGCGGAGCCGGCGGCGGAGCCGGTCGAGACGCTGGGCGGCGACGAGGTCGCGGGCGAGGAGCAGGAGAAGCGCGAGCGCCGGCGACGCCAGCCGATCCGCCACTACAAGATTCAAGAGGTGATCAAGCGCCGGCAGATCCTGCTGGTGCAGGTCGTCAAGGAAGAGCGCGGCAACAAGGGCGCGGCGCTCACCACGTTCCTGTCGTTGGCCGGCCGCTACTGCGTGCTGATGCCCAACGCCGGCCGCGGCGGCGGCATCAGCCGCAAGATCTCCAATCCGGCCGACCGCAAGCGCATGAAGGAGATGCTGGCCGAGCTCGACGTGCCGGCCGGCATGGGTGTGATCCTGCGCACCGCGGGCCTCGAGCGCTCCAACATCGACATCAAGCGCGACTACGAATACCTGATCCGGCTGTGGGACTCGATCCGCGAGCTCACCATGCGCTCGACCGCGCCGGCGCTGATCTACGAGGAAGGCGACCTGATCAAGCGGTCGCTGCGCGACGTCTTCGATACCGACATCGCGCAAGTGCTGGTCGAGGGCGAGGCGGGCTTCCAGGCGGCGAGCGAGTTCATGCGCCAGCTGGTGCCGCACCAGGCCGAGAAGGTCCAGCTCTACAAGGAGCCGATCCCCCTCTTCCACCGCTACCAGGTGGAAAGCCAGTTCGATGCCATGCACCTGCCGACGGTGCAGCTCCGCTCGGGCGGCTACATCGTGATCAACCCGACCGAGGCGCTGGTCGCGATCGACGTCAACTCCGGCCGCTCGACCAAGGAGCGGAACATCGAGGAGACGGCGCTGCGCACCAACCTCGAGGCGGCCGAAGAGGTCGCCCGCCAGGTCCGCCTGCGCGATCTCGCCGGCCTGATCGTGATCGACTTCATCGACATGGAGGAGCATCGCCACCAGCGCCAGGTCGAGCACAAGGTGAAGGACGCGATGCGCAACGACCGCGCGCGCATCCAGATCGGTCGCATCTCGGCGTTCGGCCTGATGGAGATGTCGCGCCAGCGGCTGCGGCCCAGCCTACTCGAGCATTCGACCGAGATCTGCCCGCATTGCGCCGGCACCGGCCGCGTCCGCTCGATCGAATCGGCGGCGCTGCACGCGCTGCGCGCGGTCGAGGAGGAAGGCGTGCGCCGCCGCTCCAGCGAGATCGTGGTCAGCGTGCCGCCCAACGTCGCGCTCTACCTGCTGAACCAGAAGCGCCAGGCGCTGTCGGAGATCGAGCAGCGTTACGCCTTCCACGTCACCATCGAAGCCGACGACGAGCTGCACGCCGCCGACTGCGAGATCGAGCGCGTCCGCCAGCGCCGCGACGATCGCCCGGCGCAGGAGCTCGCGCGCGCGACCTACGACGATGTCGAGGGCGGGCCGGCGGCCGAGGCCGAAGGCGAACCCGATGCCGAAAGTACGGGCGCGGTCGCGGCCACGGGCGAGCGTGAACGCGCCGCGGGCGACGAAGACGGCGAGCGCGACAGCCAAGGCCGTCGTCGCCGGCGCCGTCGCCGGCGCGGCGGCCGTCGCGACGGCGAAGACCGTCCGGCCGAGGGCGAGGATCGTCCCTACGCCGCGGCCGAGAATGGCCACGACGCGCCGCCGGCGACCGAATCGATGGAGCCCGAAGGCGAGTCCTTCGGCGACGACGAAGGCCAAGGCCCCGCCGCCGAGGCGCAGGGCGACGCTCAAGCCGACCAGGCCGACCGCCGCCGCCGGCGCGGCCGCCGTGGCGGACGCCGCCGGCGCGGCCGCGAGAATGGCGAAGGCGAGCCCGCCGAGCGCAACGGCCGGGATCGCGCCGAACAGCCGACCGCGCCGTTTGACAGCCAGCCTGCCGAGTCGTTCGACGGCCAGCCCGCCGAGTCGTTCGACGGCCGGCCTGCTGCGCCGTTCGACCACCACCCTGCCGCGCCGTTTGACAGCCGGCCCGCTGCGCCGTTCGACGGCCAGCCTGCTGCGCCGTTCGACGGCCAGCCTGCTGCGCCGTTCGACGGCCAGCCTGCTGCGCCGTTCGACGGCCAGCCTGTCGAGCGGATGCCGGGCGGCCGCATGCCGGTCGAGCAGGTGCCGTTCGAGCCGCAGCCGATGATGAGCGCGGTCGCACCGCCGCCACCGGCCTCGTTCGCGCCGCCTCCCGAGCCGGTGGTCGCGCAGGCGCCGCAGCCCGTGCCGCAACAGGAACCGCCCCCGCCGCCGCCACCGATCGTGCCGACCATCCTGGCCGACGCGCCGCCGGAGAAGCCCAAGCGCGGCTGGTGGCGCCGCTAGCCGCGGCGAACGCACGGCGCGCTCAATGCGTGCGGACGAACAGCTCGTAGATCGATAGCAGGATTTCGATCGCGATCAGGCCGATGATGTACAGCTCGAGCCGCACCGTGCGCTGGTCCTGCACCAGCTCAAGCACGGTGCGCGTGGTGTCGCCGACCAGCGCGAGCTTGCGGTCGACCGCCTCACCGCGCTCGGGCAGCTCATACTCATCGGACAGGCGCGCGTAGAGCCGCTCGAGGTCGGGCCGATCCCACAAGAGGTCGGGCTTGTCGCCCGCCGCCACCCGGCCGACCATGCGGTGTTGGGTCAGCAGCACGTCGCCGATCTGGCGCACCAGCTCGCGCACCCGCCGGCCGCCCTGGCCGCGGCGCTTGATCTCGATCGCCAGGCGATCGATGCGGTCGAAGGTGGTCGCAAGCTT
>VBAF01000340.1 GCA_005884705.1 Alphaproteobacteria bacterium | reverse complement strand
CGCTGCTGCACGGGCGTCAGCCGGTCGTCGACGACGACCAGCCCTATCTCCTGCTCCTCCACCGCCGCCTTGACCCGATCCACCACACCCTTGCCGATGAGGGTCGCCGGCGTGAGGCGCCGCATCGGCAACGACTGGGCGAGCCGCACGTCGAGGTCGATCGCGCGCGCGAGCCCGACCGCTTCGTCGAGCTTGGCGTCGCTGTCGCGCTGGTCGTGGGTCCGATGACCCGGGCTGTACGGACTGAGCACCGCGGCAAGCGTGGCCGGTCGGGCCGTGTCTTGCGGCGTGCGCTGGCGCTTGTCGTGTCCGTTGCGCTGGATGTCGTTTGTCAAATCAGCCTTCGGCCTTGTCTCCGTCGAACAACTGGACGGGCGTGACCGGCATGATGGTCGAGATCGCATGCTTGTAGACAAGCTGCGAATGACCGTCGCGGCGCAGCAGCACCGAGAAGTTGTCGAACCAGGTGACGATCCCCTGCAGTTTGACGCCGTTGACCAGGAAAATGGTGACCGGCGTCTTGTTCTTGCGCAGATGGTTCAGGAAAACATCCTGAACGTTTTGTGCCTTTTCACTCATGTTCTTGGCCTCTTGCTGGGCGTCCACCGGATTTACCGGCGGTTGGAAGGCGCGGGTCAATTACCCACTGCCGAGTTAGGACAAATATAGGGGCTGCTCAGGTCAAAGCAATGCCGCCAGCTCATGACAATCTCGTGCATGCAGACGCGGCGGGAATTCCCGCAACCGTTCCGACAGGATCTCCATACCGCCGAAATAAACAGGCAAAACGCCGGCTGCATGCGCACATTTCAGATCGCCCGGGGTGTCGCCGACCATCCATACCGAGTGATCCGGGGCAATTCCCGTGCCGTCCAGAGCCAGGTAGATCGGATCGGGTGCAGGCTTGTCGCGCTTGGCGTCCTTGGCGCCCACCGCCCTGGATATCCACCGGCCCCAGCCAAGATGGGCCAATTCGGCGCGGAGGTTCTGGCCGACCTTGTTGCTCACGACGGCGACGTAACAACCGAGCGTCGCGGCGCGCTCCAGCAGACGATCTGCACCCGGCAGCGGCTCCAGCCGCTCGAGGTGGATGCGGTGGAAGGTCTCGTAGAACACCTTCTCCGCCTCGCCAGCCCGCTCGCCGAACAGCTTGGGAAAATGATCGCGCAGCGAGCCGTGCGCCCGGTCGCGCACTTCCTGGTCGGTCCATCGCGGCAGGCCGAGCGCGTGGAAGGTGTCGTTATAGCACTCGATGATGGTCGGCCAGGTATTGACCAGGGTGTTGTCCCAGTCGAACAGGATCGCCCTCGGCCGCTCGATATCGGCCGGCCGGCTCACGTGACCGCCTCGCCTTCCGAGGCGAAGCGCACATATTCCTCGCGCAGGCGCCGCGCCGTCGGGCCGACTTTGCCGTCGCCCACCTTGTCGCCGTCGATCTTCACCACCGGCGTGACGAACGAGGTCGCACTGGTGATGAACGCCTCCCGAGCCTTCTTCGCCTCGGCCAGGCTGAACGGCCGTTCGACGAACTTGAGCTGCAGGTCGCCGGCGATCTTCTTCAGGGTGCCGCGGGTGATGCCGGCCAGGATGCCGTTGTCGGTCTGCCGCGTGACCAGCTCGTTGTCGGGCGTCACGATCCAGGCATTGGTCGAGGCGCCTTCGGTGATGCAGCCCTTGTCGTCGATCAGCCAGGCCTCGTAAGCGCCGCTCTCGCGTGCCGCCTGCTTGGCGAGCACGTTGGGCAGCAGCGCCACCGTCTTGATGTCGCAGCGCTCCCAGCGGATATCCGGCAGGCTCTTCACCGCCACGCCGGGCCCCGGATCGGCGCCGAGATGCCTGGTGTTCTTGGTGGTCAGCACCAGCGCGGGTTTGACCGGCGTGGTCGGAAACCCATGGTCTCGGCGCGCCACGCCGCGCGTCACCTGCATGTAGACCAGCCCGTCGTGCAGCCGGTTGCGCCGCATCAGCTCACGCATGATGAAGCCCAGTGCCTGGCGCGACACCGGCCAGCCGATGCGCAGCTCGCGCAGCGAGCGGTCGAGGCGATCGATGTGCGGCCCCTCGTCGATCAGCCTGCCGTCGCGCACACCCACGACCTCGTAGACGCCGTCGGCCAACTGGTAACCGCGATCCTCGATATGGACGCTCGCTTCGCGATGATCGACATAGCGTCCGTTGACATAGGCATAGCGCGCCATCGCCTATTTTCCTCCAGCGGGCGGCGCCGTCTCGGGGCCGTTCCGTTCCTCGCCGCCATGCAGGCCGAGAGACTTCAGCTTGCGATGCAGGGCCGAGCGCTCCATGCCGACGAAGGTCGCGGTGCGCGAGATGTTGCCGCCGAAGCGCGTGACCTGTGCCAGCAGGTACTCGCGCTCGAACACCTCGCGCGCGTCGCGCAGCGGCAGCTGCATGATCTCGCCGCCCCGCTCCCAGCGGAGCACCGACGGCGCGTCCTCGCTGACGTCGTTGGGCAGCACGTCGGCGCGGATCGGCCCGCCACCGGCGGGCGCCAGGATCAGCAGGCGCTCGATGACGTTGCGGAGCTGCCGGACGTTGCCCGGCCAGTCGTGGCCCTGCAGCGCCGCCAAGGTGTCCTCGCCCATCGCCCGCGTCGGCAGGCCGGTGGCGTCGGCGACGCGGCGCAAGAGATCGTTCGCCAGCTCGGGAATGTCCTCGCGGCGCTCGCTGAGCGGCGACACGCGCAGCGACACCACGTTCAGGCGGTGAAACAGTTCCTCGCGGAAGCGGCCGGCCGCGATCTCCTCCTGCAGGTTGCGCGTGGTCGAGGCGAGCACGCGGACATCGACCTCGACCCGCACCTTGCCGCCGTCGCGCATGTAGGACTGCTCCTGCAGGACCCGCGCCAGCCGGCTCTGCAGGGCGAGCGGCAGATCGGCCACTTCCTTCAGGAGCAGCGTCCCGCTGTGCGCCAGCTCGAATGCCCCCGAGACGCGCAGCGAATCGCCGTCGGTGGTGTCGGTGCCGAACAGCTCGATCTCCAGGCGCTCGGCCGGCAGGGTCGAGCAATTGACGACGACGAACGGCCCGTCGGCCCGCTTCGAGCCCTGATGGATCAGTCGCGCCACCGTCTCCTTGCCCGCGCCCGAGGCGCCGGTGATCAGCACCCGGCTCCCGGTCGGCGCCACCCGGTCGAGCTGCCCGCGCACGCCGACGGCCTCGCTCGAGGAGCCGACGAAGCCGACCTCGCCGCCGGCCCGCCGGCGCAGGGTCTCGTTCTCCCGCCGCAACCGGTCGGCCTCGACCGCGCGGTCGACCACGAGCAGCAGCCGATCTGCCTTGAAGGGCTTCTCGATGAAGTCGTAGGCGCCGGTCTTGATCGCCGAGACGGCGGTGTCGATGGTGCCGTGGCCGCTGATCATCACCACCGGGATCGGCCGTTCCTCGCGCCGGATGACGTCGAGCAGCTGCAGGCCGTCGAGCTCGCTGCCCTGCAGCCAGACGTCGAGGATCACCAGCGCGGGGCGGCGCTGGCGCACCGCGTCGATCGCCTCGGTGCTGTTGTGCGCGCGGCGTGCGGTATGTCCTTCATCTTCCAGGATGCCGGCGATCAGCGTGATGAGAATATCGTGGCCCATATATATTCTATATGTCTCTTCACGCCCGCCGGGGGTCGCGGGTCATTGTGCGGCGGTCGCTTGACGCGCCGGCGCGATTTCCTTCGCGTCGCGACGGAATACCAGACTGATGCGCGCCCCGCCACCCTCGCGATCCTCGAGTGACAGCAGCCCGCCATGGTCCTCCATGATCTTTTTTACGATGGCGAGACCCAGGCCCGTCCCCTTGCTGCGCGTCGTCATGTAGGGCTCGGTGAGCCGCTCGCGGCCTTGCACGGGCAGGCCCTTGCCGTTGTCCTCGACGACGATGCGCACGGTGGCGCCCTCGTCCTTGAGGCTGAGCGAAATCTCGCCCGGCGGCAGCGCCTCGCCGGGCCTGGCCTCGCGGCCCTCGATCGCCTCGCCCGCATTCTTCAGGATGTTGGTGAGAACCTGGCTGATCTGCCGGCGGTCGCAGACCAGCGGCACCGGCTGATCGGGGAAGGACACGCGGAAGCGGATATCGGGGTTGCCGTTGCGCTGCAGGAACAGCGCCTGCTGGCAGAGCTCCTTGGCGTCCTCCGGCTGCACGGTGGGCCGCGGCATGCGGGCGAACGACGAGAACTCGTCGACCATGCGGCCGATGTCGCCGACCTGGCGAATGATGGTGTCGGTGCAGGTCGTGAAGGTTTCCGGATCCTCCTTGATCTGCTTGAGGTAGCGCCGCTTCAGCCGCTCGGCGGAAAGCTGGATCGGCGTCAGCGGATTCTTGATCTCGTGCGCGATGCGCCGCGCGACGTCGCCCCACGCCGCCATGCGCTGCGCCGACATCAGGTCGGTGACGTCGTCGAAGGTCACGACCGAGCCCGCATCCGACGCCGCACTGATGCGCACCAGCAGGATGCGCCGCGTGCCGCGCTGCAGGATCTCGACCTGGCCCTGGGTGACGCGGTCGGGCCGCTCGCCGGCCTGCGCCACCAGCGGCGCGAGTTCCGGCATGACGTCGATCAGCTGGCGCTCCAGCACGCCGTCCTCCGGCAGCGACAGCAGCTCGAGCGCCGACCGGTTGGTGCGGGCGATCACGCCGGTGCCGTCGACGCTCAGTACCCCGGCCGAGACGCCCGCCAGCACGGCATCGGTCAGGCGGCGCCTTGTGTCGAGCTCCTTGTTGGCGCCGATCAGCTCGCGGCGCTGCTGCTCGATCTGGCTCGCCATGCGATTGAAGGAGCGCGCGAGCTGGCCGAGCTCGTCGTTGGTCGGTCCCTCCTCGACGCGCACCGAGAGATCGCCGCCGCGCATCTGCTCGGCCGCCGCCATCAGGCCGCCGATCGGCGCGGTCAGCCGGGTCGCGAACAGCACGGCAAGCCACACCGCGGCGAGCAGCATCAGGAAGGCGATCGTGCCGCACACCACGAACATGATGAGCTGGCCCTGCTCCAGCCGGGTCTCGATCTGGGCGTAGAACTGCCCGGCATGCTCAATGCTCTTGATGTAGTCGACCACCCGCAGATCGACGGCGTGGCCGGTGACCAGGAAGTACGGCTCGCCGACGAACAGCTGCATGACGAAGTAGGCGCCGCGCGGCGAATCGAGCTGCGTCGGGCCGCCGAGATTGACCGCCTGCCAGAGGAACTGCTGGCTCGGCACCGGATTGGCGATCGGCTCGGCGGCGGGCGCGATCGCCCGCGCGATCAGGCCCTTGTCGGCATGCACGACGATCGCCTCGATCATCGCCCGTCCGTCGATCAGCCGTTGCAGGGTCTCGGTGAGCGCGGCGCCGTCCTTCAGAGACTCGATGCCCTGCTCCTGCAGCGGCGCCGAGATGCCGGCGATGTCGCGCAGGATTTCGCTCTCCCGGGCGCGCCGTACCGGCTCTCCGATCGCGCGCGCCGCCTCGAACGATGCCTGGGCGGGCTTGACCACGAAGTCGGTGAAATTGACGAACATCAGCGCCAGGATGATCGCCACGATCAGCGTCGGCAGGACGGTGAAGGCGCTGCACAGCAGCACCAGCCGCATGTGCAGGCGCGATCCTGCGGCGCCGCGCCGGCGGTCGAGCCAGATCTGGGTGATCCGGCCGGCCAGCATCGCCATCAACGCCATGGCGATCGCGAGGTCGGCGACCAGCAGCCCGGTCATCCAACCGCGCGTGCCGAAATAGGCCGGCACGAGGTTCGCCATCCAGGCGTAGGTCGCAGCACCCGCGAGGATGGCAAGCACGACGAGGGAGGCGGCAGCAATGCGGCCGGTCAGGCCGCGGCCGATGCTCGCCATTCTGTCGCCAAAGCGCGGAACGCCCAGCGAGATCGTCACTTGGGTCACCCGCCTCGGCGAACCTGCGGCGTGCGAACCACCGGAACGTCGAGGTCCTTGATCTTCTTGCGCAACGTGTTGCGATTGAGCCCCAGAAGACGGGCGGCGCGCAACTGGTTCCCGCGGGTCGCCCCAAGGGCGAGCGACAGCAGCGGCCGCTCGACCTCGGAAATCACCCGGTCGTACATGCCGTCGGGCGGCAGCCGGTCGCCGTGCGCCGCGAACAGCGCCTGGAGATGGCGGTCGACCGCATCGGTCAGGCAGACATCGCTCGTGGCATGGCCGCTGGCGGCGGGTTCCGGCTCAGGCGCCAGGATGGCATCGGCCAGCTCGTTCTCGATGGTTTCGAGGTTGATGACCTCCT
>VBAF01000339.1 GCA_005884705.1 Alphaproteobacteria bacterium | reverse complement strand
GGAAGCCGCACGCCCCGTGCCGCCTTTCAGCCGGATCGGCGTAGCGAGCGGCACGCCCTGCGCATCGCGCGCTTCGGGGGCGGCGATCAACTCCCAGCCCTCGCTGCGCAGCGAGACATAGCCGCCGCCGATCCAGGTCGCGCGCGGCGTGTCGAACACCAGCCGCCGGAGGTTGGCGACGCCGGCGCTGACCTCGAAGCGGCCGGCCAGGCAGTTGAAGGCCGCACCGCCATCGGTCGTGCCGAGCAGCCGCAGCGATTCGTTGGGCCAGCCGGCCAGCCCGTCGGTCGGCCACACGCCCTTGCCGAGCGCGAACTCAACCGTGCCATTCGCGCCGTTCAGCGCGGCGACAGCACTGCGGCCGCCGCCGCGCAGCTTGAGCTCGATGTCGCCGACGGCATCCTTCACCCCGAGATCGAAGCCGAGCAGCGCGCCGAGATCGCCGATCGGCACGCGGCTCGCGGTCGCAGTCAGCGTCGTCATGCCATAGCGGCCGGCCGGATCGTAGCCGAGGTCGAAGCCCGCCGAGCCGTTGCCGACGGAGGCTGCGCCACGGAAAGTGAAGCGCTTCTCGCTCGCGGTGAGCGTCAGCGATCCGTTGGCGATCTTGCTCGACAGACCGCTGAGCTCGCCGACGCGCGCGGTCACCGAGAGCGTGCTGCGGCCGAGCCAGCTTGCCCCGAACGGCATCGACGGCAGCACGCGGCGCGAGGCCGGCACCGCGCCGGTCGATGCGGGCGCGGGAGCGGCGCGCAGGCCGGCAAGGTCGATCTTGTTGGCGTCGACATTGACCGTGATGGTCGGCGTGCCGCTGCGATCGATGCGGAACAGGGCTTCACCACTCAGTTCGGAGGCGCCGACCTTGAGCGAGGGCACCTCGACCTTCAGCCCGTTGCGCTGGGTCGAGACCTTGGCATTCAGGACGTAGGGGCCGCCGCTCGGCAGCGGCAGGCGGACATAGGGCCCGAACGCCCCGACGTCCGGCCCCTCGCTGTTGATCTGCAGGTTGGTTCCCTTGCCGCCGATGCCGCCCTTGATCGCGATCTTGCCGCCGCCGAAGCCGCCCTGCACGTCGATGCTGCCCGGCAGGCCGCGCAGCCAGCCGTCGAACGAGCCCAGCGTGCCGGCAATCTCGAGCGGCGTCGCACGCGGCGCACCGAGTCGCGCCTCGACCTGCAGGGGCTGGTTGGGCGCGTTGGACTTGAAGCTGGCGCTCGCGACCTCGAGCACCACCGGCGGGCGGCTCTGGCCTTCGGAGATCGTCAGCGTCGAGTCACGCACCTCGATGCTGCCGATCCAGGGGAAGGCCGGGTTGGTGCGGATCTTGAGCGAACGGTTCTCGCCGGCATGCGGCCCCGAACCGTCGGGCGGCGGCAGCATCTCGAGGTTGGTGTCGCCCGCCTCGTTCTGCTCGACCTGGATGTCGGCGCCTTCCAGCACCACCCGGGCGACCTTGGCCTCGCCGAGGAACAGCGAGAAGGGATCGAGATACATGGTGATGCGACGCACCTTGGCGAGCTCGGGCCGCGTCGCCCACGCCGCATTGCTGAGCGTGAGGCCTTCCGCGACCAGCGTCGGCTCTCGACCGAGCTTGACCGCGAGCGGCACGCGCGCCTTCAGCTCGCGGCCGGTGACCTTGCGGATCTGCTCGGTGAGCTTGGCCTGGTAGCGCGACAGGTCGCGGGTGCTGAGCCACAGGATGGTGCCGACCGCCGCCAGCGGCACGAGGATAATTATCGCCAACAGCAGCCGCCGCCACGGCATGGAGAATTTCAGCGTCACGCGCGATCGCCCGCCGTCGAGAAGCCGAACGCCTCGACGGTCCGCTTGAAATGGCTCGGCGCCTCGGCCTGCAGCTCGAGCGTGCCCTTGCCCGACGGATGCGGCAGCACGAGCCGCCGCGCATGCAGGTGCAGGCGGCGGGAGTCGGCGACCGCCGCGAGCAGCGCCTCCGCGCCACCGTACTTGCGGTCGCCCAGGATCGGGCAGCCGATCTCGGCGCAATGCACCCGGAGCTGGTGGGTGCGTCCGGTGCGCGGCCACAGCGCCAGCAGGGCGGCGCGATTGCCGGCGCGGTCGAGCATCTTGAAATGAGTCAGCGCCTTCTGCCCTTCCTCGTGATCGACCTGCATGGTCTCGCGGTCGCGCGCGCCCGGCCGCTTGGCGAGCGGCAGGTCGATCGCGCCCTCTCGCGGTCGCGGAACGATTCGGACAGCCGTTTCGCGGCCTGTCCGGTGCGGGCGATCAGCAACAGGCCGGACGTGTCCTTGTCCAGGCGATGGACCAGCCGCGGCCGGTCCTCGAAACCGAAGCGCAAGCCGTCGAGCAGCCCGTCGACATGGCGCTCGGTGCCCGAGCCGCCCTGCACCGCAAGGCCGGCCGGCTTGTTGAGGGCGATCACCCAGTCGTCGCGATGGATCACCAGACTCTGGATCTCCTGGCTGTCGCGCTCCGAGAGCTGCGGCGCGGCGGTCTTCGGCTTGGGCGCCGGCGTCGCGGTCACGCCGGGCGGCAGGCGGACGGTCTGGCCGGGCTCGACCCGGTCCTTGCTCTCGACCCGCTTGCCGTCGAGCCGGACCTGGCCGGTGCGCAGCAGCTTCTGCAGGGCGCCGTGGCTGAGCTCGGGAAAATGGCGCTGGAACCAGCGATCGAGCCGCAAGCCGGCCTCGTCGCCCGACACGGCGCGGATCTGGACCTGACCGCGAGCCTCGCTCATGGCGCTGAACCTAAGGGACAAGGTAAAAAGCGTCCATGGAATCGGTTTCGTTCGACACGCTCACCTTCGACCATCCGGCGGCGGCCAAGCCGGCGCGCGTGTCGGCCAGCGTGCACCTGCCGATGCAGGTGGATCGGCCTTTTCCCTGCATGGTGATCCTGACCAGCAGCGCCGGCGTGCAGCGCCATCGCGAGCATTATTATGCACAGGCGCTCAATGACGCGGGCGTGGCGGCGATGATCGTCGACAGCTTCACCGGCCGCGGCGTGCGCCGCACGGTGGCTGATCAAACCCTGGTCTCGGGCGCACAGATGGAGGGCGATGCCTTCGCCGCTCTCGCGCTACTGCGCGCCGACCCGCGCATCGATCCGCAGCGGATCGGCGTGATGGGCGTCTCCAAGGGCGGCGTCGCCACCCTCAACGCGGCAATCGCCGTGCGCCAGCGCTGGCGCGGCGGCTTCGACCAGCTGTTCGACCTCCACGTCGCGATCTGTCCCGGCGCCACCGCCCAGCATCGCGATCCGACCACGCATGGCCGGCCGATCTATTTCATGCTGGCGGGCCGCGACGACTACACGCCGGCGCCGCTTGCGATCGAGTACGCCGAGCGCATGCGCGCCGCCGGCAACCGACGCATCAAGGTCAAGGTCTATAGCGGCGCCCATCACGGCTGGGAGTCGCTGGGTCCGGTGTTCGACATCCGCGACGCCGAGAACTGGTCGTGCTGCCGGAACTTCATCGAGGACGACGGCCGCCACTTCGTGGTCGCCGCCGGGCGCGCCCTGTCCGAGCCGGAGTATCAGGCGTGGGCGCGTATCAATTGTGTCACGCGCGGCGCCCGCGCCGGCGGCGGCACGGCGGCGCTCAAGGCGCGCGCCACCAACGACCTGCTGGCCTTCCTCGCCGCGCACGGTTTCGGCGTGGCAAAACCGCCACAGGCCGCGGCGATTCGCGAGGACGACATCGTCTCGACGTGAGTCGCGCCGGCATCGCGGTTAGATTCTGCGTGTGATGCGGGTGGTTCTGTTCGGCGCCGTTGTGGCGCTTCTTGCTCCGCTTGCCGGGGCCCGCCCTTCCTTTGCCGCCGACGAGCTTGTCTGGACCGCGCCACGGACCGTGGCGCTGCTGCAGGCGATTCGCTCGGCCGGCGATCACGGCCTCGATCCCGACTGGTACGGCGTCGCCTCGCTCGAAAAGGTCGCGGCCGCAGGCAACGCGCAGGCGCTGAGCGACGCCTTCGTCGCCTATGCCGGCGACCTCTCGACCGGCAGGGTCAGCGCCAACCGGGTCGACAGCGACATCGACATCCAGCAGCGCAAGGTCACGCGCGCCGAGCTGCTGAAGGCCGCCGGCGAAGCGCCGGATTTCGCGACCTACCTCACGTCGCTGGCGCCCAGGGGCGACTACCCGGCGCTGCAGAAGACGCTGGCCGAGCTGCGCCGCCAGCGCGCCTCGACCGGCTACACCCCGCTGCCCGGCGGCGAGCTGCTGAAGCCCGGCATGATCGATGCGCGCGTGCCGGTGCTGCGCACACGGCTGGGTGAGCTCGGCCTTGCCGTGCCGGCAGCCGGCGCGGCGGCCGAGCTCTACGACGAGCCGCTGGCGGCGGTAGTGAAGACCTATCAGGAGACCAAGGGCCTGACGGTCGACGGCGTGATCGGGGTCAACACCACTCGTTCGCTCAACACCTCGCTCGACGACCGCATCGAGCAGGTGATCGCCAATCTCGAGCGCCGGCGCTGGCTGGCCGAGGATCTCGGCAGCCGCTACGTGCTGGTCAATGCCGGCGACTATTCGATGGTGTTCGTCGACGGCGGCCAGCGCGTGTTCGAGAGCCTGGTGATCGTCGGCACGCCGAAGAACCCGACACCCGAGATCCAGTCGGTCATGCACGGCTTCCAGACCAACCCCTACTGGACGGTGCCGCAGTCGATCGCTGGCGAGGAGTACCTGCCGATGCTGCGGCGCGATCCCAACGCGCTGGCGGCCGGCGGCTTCAAGATCTTCTCGAGCTGGAGCAGCAACGAGTCGGAGCTCGATCCCGCGACCGTCGACTGGAGCGGCATCCATCCCAAGGCCTTCCCCTACCGCATCCGCCAGGAGCCGGGGCCGAGCAACGCGCTGGGCTACATCTTCTTCGGCTTCGCCAACAAGTACGGCATCTACATGCACGACACCGCGAGCCGCGGGCTGTTCACCGAGGGCAGCCGCAACTTCAGCCACGGCTGCATCCGGCTGCGGAACCCGCTCGACTTCGCCGAGAAGGTGTTCAAGGGCCGCCCGGGCTTCGACAAGGGCCGTGTCCAGCAGGTGATCGCGTCGGGACAGCAGGCGCATTACGGCTTCCCCGAGCCGGTGACCCTGCACGTGACCTATCGCACCGTGACGGTCGGCGGCGACGGCACGGCGGTGTTCCGCGACGACGTCTACGGCCGCGACAAGCGCGTCGTGCAGGCGATGGCCAAGCCGCGCAGCTAACCGGGCGGCCGCTTGACGCCGGTCACCATGGCGGCCGGCAGGTTCTCCTTCCAGATCACGCTCATGACGCTGACGGCGAGCACGTGCAGCAGCACGGCCAGCATCAGGAGATTGGCGAGGATGGCATGGACCTCTTCGACCCGCTCGTCGCCCCAGAAGACATCGAGCCGGCTCATCCAGCCGCTCAGCGCGAGCAGCAGCACCAGGATCCACAGCAGCCACACCATCCACAGGCCGAGCGGATCGTGACCGGCCGAGCGCGGCGGCTTGCCGGCGAGCAGCAGCCGGATATAGGCGCGCGTCTCGGCGATCGAAGGCCTCAGGCTGTGGCCGCGCGCGAGCGCCTGCCAGCCGAGCCGCAGCAGGACGACGACGGCCGCCGCATAACCCACCAGGCGATGGGTGTAGCCGCCGTCGTCATAGATCAGGTCGAAGACAATCAGGGCCGCCAGCGTCCAGTGCAGCAGACGGACGACTGCGTCCCACGCCTTCAAGGTCAGCCTTTGATCTCGGCCTTCACCACGGCGAGCGTCTTGGTGTCGAAGTAGATCTCGACCTTCTTGCCGTCCTTGTTGCTGCCGTAGATCTCGTAGCAATTGCCGTCGATCTTGAACTTGTCGATCTTGTAGCCCTGCGCCACCAGCTTGGCCTTGGCGTCGGCCTCGCTCATCCATTCGGCTTTGGGATTGGCCGTGCAGTTGGCGCTGGCGAAGGCGGCGGACGGGGCCGCGGCGGCGAGGCAGGCGGCCCTTCGCGGCCGACGCTGAGGCTCGAGACGCCGGCGGTGACCCTGCGCTTGAGGTCGGCGACGCTTTTGACTTCCTGGCCATTGATCGCAGTCACGAGCCTTGGCGGCGTTTCTCTCGGAGTTTCTTCCAGTACTCCAGGCGCTTCTGGACCTCGCGTTCGAAGCCGCGCTCGACCGGCTGGTAGAACTCCTCCCGCGCCATGCCGTCGGGGAAGTAGTTCTGGCCGGAAAACCCCTCCTCGGCATTGTGGTCGTATTCGTAGCCGCGACTGTAGCCCAGCTCCTTCATGAGCTTGGTCGGCGCGTTGAGGATGTGCATCGGCGGTGCGAGCGAGCCGTGCTCCTTGGCCGAGCGCTTGGCCGCGCCGTAGGCGACGTAGCCCGCGTTCGATTTGGGTGCCGTCCCGAGATAGATCACCGCCTGGGCGATCGCGAGCTCGCCCTCGGGCGAGCCGAGCCGGTCATAGGTGTCCCACGCCGCCAGCGTCTGGGTGAGCGCATTGGGATCGGCCATGCCGATATCCTCGACCGCGAAGCGCACCAGGCGGCGGGCGATGTACTTGGGATCCTCGCCGCCGTCGAGCATGCGCGCGAACCAGTAGAGCGCCGCATCGACGTCGGAGCCGCGCAGCGACTTGTGCAGCGCGCTGATCAGGTTGTAGTGCGCCTCCTGCGCCTTGTCGTAGAGCGGCGCGCGCTTCTGCAGCAGCGCCGCCAGCCGCTCGGGCGGCAACGGGCCCTTCTCCTTGAGCTGCGCGAGCTGCTCGGCCAGCGTGATCAGGTAGCGGCCGTCGCCGTCGGCCATGGCGAACAGCGCCTGCTTGCCCTGCTGGTCGATCGGCAACGTTTTGCCGAGCGCCGCCTCGGCGCGCGCGAGCACCGTCTCGAGCGCGGCATCGTCGAGCCGGCGCAGCACCAGCACCTGGCAGCGCGACAGCAGCGCGGCGTTGAGCTCGAACGACGGGTTCTCGGTCGTGGCGCCGACCAGCGTGACCGTGCCGTCCTCGACGTATGGAAGGAAGCCGTCCTGCTGCGCTCGATTGAAGCGATGGATCTCGTCGACGAACAAGAGCGTGCCCTTGCCGTCCTTGCGCCGCTGGCGCGCCGCCTCGAAGATGCGGCGCAGGTCGGCGACGCCGGAGAACACCGCCGACAACGGCTCGAAATGCAGGTCGACCGCCTCGGCGAG
>VBAF01000338.1 GCA_005884705.1 Alphaproteobacteria bacterium | reverse complement strand
CCGGCACCTTGCCCATGCCGTCGAAGTAGGGCGGGTTGCGCACGTAGGTCGAGTTGTCGTCCCAGGCGTAGGTCAGCGTCGGCTTGGTCTTGATCGAGCGCCAGAACTTGTCGCCCTTGAAGACGTCGCTATAGCGCTTCTTGAACGCCTTGGCGGTGACGTACTTGTCGACCAGCTTCTGCAGCTCGGCGTTCGAGGGCCAGATGTCCTTGAGATACACCGGCTTGCCGTTCTTGCCTGTCGCGATCGGATCCTTGGTGATGTCGATCTTCATCGAGCCGGCCAGCGCATAAACAACAACCAACATGGGCGAAGCCAGGTAGTTGGCGCGGGTCAGCGGATTGACCCGGCCCTCGAAGTTGCGGTTCCCCGACAGCACCGCGCAGACCACCAGGTCGCCGTCGCTGATCGCCTTGGTGACCGGATCGGGCAATGGGCCCGAATTGCCGATGCACGAGGTGCAGCCGTAGCCCACCAGGTTGTAGCCGATCTTGTCGAGGTCCTTCTGCAGGCCCGAGGCTTCGAGATACTCGGTGACGACCTGCGAGCCCGGTGCCAGCGAGGTCTTGACCCACGGCTTGGCCTTCAGGCCGAGCTTGGCGGCGTTGCGCGCGATCAGGCCGGCGCCCAGCATGACGTAGGGGTTGGAGGTGTTGGTGCACGAGGTGATCGCCGCGATCACCACGTCGCCGTGGCCGAGATCGTAGCCCGCGCCGTCGCATTTGATCCGCTTGCCGTCGTCCTTGCGCTCGAACTCCTTCTCCATGTTCGCCTTGAACTGCTGGCTCGCCTCGTCGAGCGGCACGCGGTCCTGCGGGCGCTTGGGGCCGGCGAGGCTCGGCACGACGTCGGCGAGATCGAGATGGAGCGTGTCGGTGAACACCGGCTCGGGCGACTTCTTGCTGCGCCACAGGCCCTGCTTCTTGGCATAGGCCTCGACGATCTTGGCGGCAGTGCCGCGGTTGGTGGTCTTGAGGTAGCCGAGCGTGATCCCGTCGATCGGGAAGAAGCCGCAGGTCGCGCCATATTCCGGCGCCATGTTGGCGATCGTCGCGCGGTTGGCGAGCGGCAGGTCCTCGAGGCCCTCGCCGTAGAACTCGACGAACTTGTTGACCACGCCCTTCTTGCGCAGCATCTGCGTCACGGTCAGCACCAGGTCGGTCGCGGTGGCGCCCTCCTTGAGCTTGCCGGTCAGCTTGAAGCCGATCACCTCGGGAATCACCATCGGCTGCGGCTGGCCGAGCATGGCAGCCTCGGCCTCGATGCCGCCGACGCCCCAGCCCAGCACCGCGAGGCCGTTCACCATGGTGGTGTGGCTGTCGGTGCCGACCAGCGTGTCGGGATAGAGCACCGTCTCCTTGCCGTTCTTCTGCTGGAACACGACCTGCGACAGGAACTCGAGGTTGACCTGGTGGCAGATGCCGGTGCCCGGCGGCACGACGCGGAAATTGTCGAACGCCATCTGGCCCCAGCGCAGGAACTGGTAGCGCTCGAGGTTGCGCTCGTACTCGAGTGCCACGTTGGCCTTGAACGCCGAGCTGTTGCCGAAATTGTCGACGATCACCGAGTGGTCGATCACCAGGTCGACCGGCACCAGCGGGTTGATCTTCCGCGCGTCGCCGCCGAGCTTGGCCATGGCGTCGCGCATCGCGGCGAGGTCGACCACCGCCGGCACGCCGGTGAAGTCCTGCATCAGCACACGGGCGCAGCGGAAGTTGATCTCCTTGGTCGACTTGCCGCCGTTCTTCACCCAGTCGGCGAAGGCGGCGATGTCGGCCTTCTTGACCGTCGTGCCGTCCTCGTGGCGGACCAGGTTCTCCATCAGGATGCGCAGCGAGAACGGCAGGCGCGAGAGGTCGCCGACCTGCTTCTCGACCGCGCCGAGGCTCCAGTAGGTGTAGCTCCGGGCGCCGACCTTGAGCGTCTTGCGGGCCTTGAAACTGTTGGGATGGACGGCGGCCATTGGGCTAACTCCTGAAGCTCGGGCTGGCGAAATCGGGGGCAAAATAGGAGGACGGAAGGGGTCAGGCAATCGGCGGATGCACCTGCTTCGGGGCTATGCCAGAGTGCGCGCATGCAACGCGAAATTCGTCGCTCGATCGCGACATTTGCGGCCTTGCTGACGGTGTGCGGCACGGCCCAGGCGCAACTCCAGGGCGGGGCCGATTGGGATTCGACGTCGCGGCAATATCGCGGCGGCCAGGGCGGGGCGGGCTCGTCCGGCGCGGCCGGCCCGAGCGTGCCGTCGGCGGCCGCCAATGCGACGGTCGAGAGCCTGACCAAGATCCTGTCGGCCTCGCAGCTCTCGCCGATCGACCGCTCGCTCTATCTCAGCTTGCGCGCCTTCGTGTACAGCCGGCTCGGCCGCGAGATCGACAGCCAGAAGGACGTGGCCGAGATGGCCAAGGTAAACCCGCAGGGCTGGCCGATCGTGCTGTCCTTCGTCATGCCGGGCCTCGCCGGCGGCGGCGACCGCGGGGCGGCGCTGCGGGCGCTGAGCTACGGCCTGCAGCGCAAGCCAAACGATGCCTGGCTGCTGATCGGCCAGGCGCAGGTCCAGATGCAGATCGCCGACTTCCCGCGCGCGCTCGGCACGCTCGACAGCGCCGTGGCGAGCGCCAGCACCACGGGCGAGCGGCGCAACGCCAGCTACTTCCGCGGCCACGCCAACCTCGCGACCGGCAACTTCCCGCAGGCGGCCGAGGATTTCGAGGCCTCGATCGCCGGCCAGACCACGCTCAAGGGCCGGATCTGGGGCGCGCTGTGGCGCTACGCCGCCCAGGTGCGCGGCCGCCAGGACGCGCGCGCCGTGCTCGCCCGCGATCTCGGCAACGAGAACCTCTACGAATGGCCCGGGCCGATCGCCAAGTTCCTGCTCGGCCGCCTGCCGGCCGGCGAGCTCGAGGTCGCCGCCGAATCCGACGACGCCGCCAAGAAGACCAACGGCAAGTGCATGGCCGCCTACTTCATCGGCATGGATGCGGTGCGCCGCGGCGACAGGCAGCGGGCGCGCGAGCAGCTCCAGCTCGCCCAGGCACGCTGCCCGACGGTGTCGGAATACAACTGGGCGGCGTCGAACGAGCTCAAGCGGCTGTAGCGGCATCTTCATCCGACCATGCGGCGGCGCGCCGGCGGCGGCCAATACCAAATAGCTCTCGCCGGCAGAGCTTCGACGTCTGCCCGCCGTTTTCGCCGTTTTCAAACGGCCCCGCACCGCGTCGCGCGCAACGCCTTGAAGCGACGCGATTCTTCGCCTGCGTCGGCGCGGGGAAAACGGCCGAGACGGCGACAAGGCGGTGAGGGCGTGAGGCAGGCGCATGGCTTCCCGGAGAGGAT
>VBAF01000337.1 GCA_005884705.1 Alphaproteobacteria bacterium | reverse complement strand
CAGCAGCTCGGGCAGCGTCTTCCACGGCGCCTCGCTGCGCACCACCACGCCCATGACGTAGCCGGTGACCTGCAGGATATAGGTCAGGTCGGTGATCGGGTTGTAGGTCAGCGATTTGTTGAGCAGCGGCTGGCGCAGCACGCTCATATGCATCTGCGAAATCGTGTAGCCGTCGGGCTTGGCGTCCTGCAGCGCCATCGCACCCAGCACGCCCGAGGCGCCGGCCTTGTTCTCGACCACCATCGGCTGGCCGAGCTTCTTGGCCACCGATTCGGCCATGATGCGGAAGCCGGCATCGGCCGGGCCGCCGGCGGCCCACGGCACGATCAGCTTGACTGGTCGATCGGGGAATTTCGCCTGGGCTTGCGCGCCAAAGGGCAGGGCAGTGGCGCCGACCAACGCGCTTCTTCTCGTGATCATCGCGTCAGCCTAACAGCGCCGCGCAATTGCGCCAGCCGGCTGATATAACTCGACCGTGCGCTTGCTTGCGATCGCCTTCCACTGCCTCCTGGCCTCGGCCGTTCTGCCGGCATCGGCCGAGCCGATGTCGCGAACCTTGAAGGTCGGCGTCAGGCACAATATGGAGGCGACGCTCTATACGCCCGCCGGACCGGGCCCCCATCCCAGCGTCATCGTCATCCATACCAGCCAGGGCCTCACCGAAGCCGACCGCCAATATTGCGCGCGGTTGGCGCGCGAGGGCTTCCGCTGCATCGTGCCGGCCTTCCTGCGGGCGCACGGCATCGCCCAGGAAACCAAGATGATGGCCTTCACGACCGAGCGCGACGCCATCCTCGCCGACTTCCGCGAGATCGTCGACGAGCTCGGTCGTCTGCCCGGCGCCAAGCCGGGAGCGGTCGGCGCCGTCGGCTTCTCGAACGGCGGCCTGTTTTCCGTGCTGCTGGCCGCGCAGGGCCAGGTCAAGGCCGGGGTCGCCTATTACGGCGCGCTGGTCGGCGTCCTCCAGCCGCGACCGGGCAATCCCTTCCTGCAGAGCTTCACGTCGGCGAGCGCGCCGGTGCTGCTGCTGGCAGGCGAGAACGACACCACCATGGGCACCAAGCCGGTGCGCGCCCTCGAGGGCATCATCAAGAGCGCCGGTGCGCCCTGCCAGCTGATCTTCTACGCCGATGCCGAGCACGGCTTCGACCGCAACAACCTGCGGCCCGGCAACCATGCCGCCGGCATCGACGCCTGGACGCGCACCCTGGCCTTCCTGCGAGCCAACCTGCGATGATCATCGACTGCCACGCCCACGTCTTCACGCACTGGATCGGCGCCTGCGGGCACCCGACGCGCGATATCCATAACCGCTACCTGCAGCGCATGATCACGCGCACGGTGGCCTCGACCTTCCGCGCGCGCGACGGGGCGCGGGCCGACACGCGCGCGCTCTACCGCGCCGACGATCCTGCCTGGAGCGGGCTCGAGGACGTCGATTTCCGCGTCGGCCGCTTCGGCCAGCTCGAGTTCACGCACGCAGGCGAGGATCACGTCATCCAGTACATGCCAGTCGGCATGCAGGAGATGGTGGCGCCGCCCGAGCTGATGCTGGCGCAGATGATGTATGCCGGCGTCGATCGCTGCGTCCTGCAGGCGGGCGGTTCCTACGGGGCGATGACGGAGATGAACGCCTTCGCCCAACAGCAATTTCCCGGCCGCATGACCGGGCTGATGCATGTCGACGAGGCGATGGCGGGCAGCGAGCCCGAGCTCGCCAAGGTCGACCATGCCTTCGAAGTGCTGAAGCTCCGCGGTCTCTACTTCAACGTCGAATCGCTGAGCCGGCACGGCTTCCCGTGGCCGCTCGATGCCAAGGAGATGGCGCCGTTCTGGGACAAGCTCGCGCGGCTCGGCATCGTGCTCTGCCTCGAGCTGAGCTCCGCGCCGACCTATGACGCGGCGGGCTACATGGGCCACATCGCGGCGTTGCGGCGGATCCTGGCACGCCATCGCAATCTCCGGGTCCACCTGGCGATGAGCCCGCCGGTCGCCTTCTTCGCCAAGAACGGCCGCTACGAGTTCCCGGAGGACCTGGCCGCCGTCTACCGCCACGAGGCGCTGAGGCTCGAGGTCATGTTTCCCATCACCTATGGCGGGGTGTGGGACTATCCCTATCCCGAGGCGCAGGCGCTGATCGAAAGCCTGCGCGACCAGCTCGGCGCGGAGCGGCTGATGTGGGGCTCCGACATGCCCAACGTCGAGCGCTTCTGCACCTACCGGCAATCGCTCGAGTACGTTCGGAAGTACTGCTCGTTCCTGACGGCGCGCGAGAAGGACCTGATCCTGGGCGACAACTGCGCAACGTTTTATCGGATCGGCCAAGGAGCCCGCTCATGACCACACGCGCCTCCCTCAGGCAGCAGGGCGAGGCCCTGCGCCAGCGCCTGTTCGGTGACGACGACGGCGCGCCGGCCTTCATGCGCACGCTCAACGCCGAGGCGAGCTACGGTGCGATCTGGAGCCGGCCGGGCCTGGCACTCCAGGACCGCATGATCTGCGCGCTGGCCGCGCTCGCGGCCGTGCAGCGGCTGCCGAAGCTGCGCCGCCATGTCGGCGCGGCGCTGCGGCTCGGGCTGACACCGCGCGCCATCGTCGAGGTGCTGATCCAGATCGGCATCTATGCCGGCTTCGCCGCGTCGGAGGAGGCGGTCGAGGCCGCCGCCGCAGAATTCGCCGCCCGCCAGGTCGCCATGCCCGAGGAGCCGGAGCGCACCGACTCGCTGGAAGCGTTGACCGAGCGTGGCCGCAAGCTGATGGAGCAGCTGCACGGCGATCGTGCCGGGCAGGGCTACGCCGCGCCCGGCAATACGGTGACCGGCGCGCTCTATCCGCTGGCGATTCAATATGGCTACGGCGAGATCTGGTTCCGGCCCGGCCTCGATCTCCGGCAACGCGCGCTGGTCGCGGTGGCCGCGTTCACGGCGTTGAAGCTCGGTCAGGTCCAGAAGTTCGGCGAGTCGGCCCTCAACATGGGACTGAGCCGGACCGAGGTGATCGAGGCGGCGATCCAGACTGCGCCATTTTCCGGCTTCGCGCCGGCACTCAACGCGCTCGGCATGCTCAGCGAGGCGTTGGGCGAAGGCTAGGGCGTGTACTCATAAATCCGGACCATGATCGATGTCGGCTTTGGGGTGCATTCCGGTCCGGGGTGAGACTTCGCGTCAGGACCGAAAGTGACCCAAACCGGAAGTGGCAGCCCTGCTTACTCGATCACCTCGTCGGCGCGGGCGAGGATCGACGGCGGGATGGTGAGGCCGAGTGCCTTGGCGGTCTTGAGGTTTATCACCAGCTCGAAACGCGTTGGCCGCTCGATCGGCAACTCCGCTGCCTTAGCTCCTTTGAGGATTCTGTCGGCCAACACCACTGCACATGGAAAATAAGACCACTGGTCGGGTCCGTAGCTTAGAAGCGCTCCACGTTGCGTGTTTGATTTTTGAAACGAGATAGCGGGCAGCCCGGACTTCTGTGCCGCCATTGCAATGCTCGAGATTGCAGCGTTGCCGACGGGAGTGGTCAATTGTATGGCCCCCATCCGCTTCTGTCGTCCAAGGTTGCGGAAGAGCTCCTGGTAGTCTTGACCGGCGCGGACCTCTACAACGACCGCTTCTATCCCCGCCGACCGTGCAGCCGCTTTGGCGACGTCGAGTTGGGCCGATCCTGTGGTCGGGTCCCAGATTAGAGCAACACGTTCGACCCCTGGCACGATCTCTCGCAACAGCTCCATCCACTTCTCGGCAAGGGAAGCCGTGTCCATGAACAATCCGGTGATGTTGCCCCCAGGACGCGCGATGCTCGCTGCGTATCCGGCCCGCACCGGGTC
>VBAF01000336.1:3557-3754 GCA_005884705.1 Alphaproteobacteria bacterium | reverse complement strand
TTCATGTTCCTGCCGACCTACCGCGGCTTCGTCGTGGTGGCGGCGCTCGTGATCTGCCTCTCCACCTGGTTCGCCATCGAGCGCACCAGGCTCGGCGCCTATCTGCGCGCGGCGACCGAGAACCCGACCCTGGTGCAGTCGTTCGGCATCAACGTGCCGCGCCTGATCACGCTGACCTACGGGCTGGGCGTCGGGCT
>VBAF01000336.1:0-3469 GCA_005884705.1 Alphaproteobacteria bacterium | reverse complement strand
GGGCTCGATCGTCACAGGCTTCGGCCTGGGCCTGGTCGAGGGCTTCACCAAGGTCTGCTATCCGCCGGCCTCCAACACCGTGATCTTCGTCGTCATGGCGCTGGTGCTGATGATCAAGCCGGCCGGCCTGTTCGGACAGACCAAATGAACCGCATCCTCGTCGCCGTGGTCGTTGCGGTCGTGGCCCTCGCAGCGCCCTGGCTGTTCTATCCGGTCTTCCTCATGAAGGCGCTGTGCTTCGCGCTGTTCGCCTGCGCCTTCAACCTGCTGCTGGGCTATGCCGGCCTGATGAGCTTCGGCCACGCCATGTTCTTCGGCATGGCGGCCTATTTCTTCGGCCACACCGTCAAGGTCTGGGACTGGCCGATGGAGCTGGGGCTGGTCGCGGGCGTGCTCGGCGCGGCGGCGCTCGGCCTGGTGACCGGTGCGCTGGCGATCCGCCGCCAGGGCATCTACTTCGCCATGATCACGCTCGCCTTCGCGCAGATGGTCTACTTTCTCTGCGTCCAGATGCCGTTCACCGGCGGCGAGGACGGCCTGCAGGGCATCCCGCGCAAGCCCCTGCTCGGCTTCATCCCGACCGAGAACGACTACGGCCTGTACTACATCGTGCTGGCGATCTTCCTGTTCGGCTACGGCGCGATCTACCGCTTCATCCATTCGCCGTTCGGCCAGGTGCTGAAGGCGATCCGCGACAACGAGCAGCGTGCCCAGTCGCTGGGCTACGAGGCCGACCGCTACAAGCTGCTTGCCTTCGTGCTGTCGGCGGCGGTCGCGGGGCTGGCCGGCGCCACCAAGGCGATGGTCGTGCACTTCGCCACCCTGACCGACGTCAGCGCGGGCACCTCGGGTGAGGTCGTGCTGATGGCGCTGATCGGCGGGCTCGGCACGATCACCGGCCCGGTCGTCGGTGCCTTCGTCGTCGTCGCCATGCAGGATTATCTCGCCTTCGTCGGCCAGCTCGTGCTGGTGATCCAGGGTGTGATCTTCGTGGTGATCGTGCTCGGCGCGCGGCGCGGGCTGGTCGGCGAGTTCAGCGCGTGGTGGAAGGCGCGCCGCCGGCCGGGATAGGCGGCCGCACCAGGTCGTTGCAGTTGGTGGCGCGCGTCATCAGGCAGTCCTGCACCGCCGACACCTCGCGCAGCCGGCCGATCAGGACGATGCCGGCGAGCACCAGCACCGCCATGACGAGGAGCGCCACCAGGCTCTTGCGCCGGCCGGCGGCTTCGCGCTCCTCCTCGTCCTGCTCGAGGTACTCCTCGCGCTCGTAACGGTTCTCCGGGTGGCTCTCCTGCATCAGTCCGCTGCCTTCGTGCCGGCATCGGCTGTCGGCGCCGTCTCGGGCACGTTCGCCGGGATCTCGCCGGCCGGCCGGCGCCGCTTGCCGCTCAGCCAGCAGGCGAAACGGTCGAGATAGAGGTAGACGACCGGCGTGGTGTAGAGCGTGAGCCACTGCGACACCAGCAGGCCGCCGACGATGGCGATGCCGAGCGGCCGGCGCAATTCGGAGCCGGCGCCCGAGCCCAGCGCGAGCGGCAGGCCGCCGCCGATCGCGGCGAAGGTCGTCATCATGATCGGCCGGAAGCGCAGCAGGCAGGCCTCGTGGATCGCCTCCCGCGGGCTCTTGCCGTGCTCGCGCTCGGCCTCGAGCGCGAAGTCGATCATCATGATCGCGTTCTTCTTGACGATGCCGATCAGCAGGATGATGCCGATCAGGGCGATGACGCTGAGATCGTAGCCGAACAGCATCAGCGCCAGCAGCGCGCCGACGCCCGCCGAGGGCAGCGCCGACAGGATCGTCAGCGGATGGACGTAGCTCTCGTAGAGCATGCCGAGCACGATGTAGACGGCGAGGATCGCCGCGGCGACGAGGAGCGGCGTCGAGCTGAGCGACGACTGGAAGGCCTGCGCGGTGCCTTGGAAGGTGCCGTCGAGCGTGATCGGCGTGTGCAGCTCGCGCTGCATCTGCTGGATGCGCTCGACCGCCTGACCGAGCGCCGTGCCGGGTGCCAGGTTGAAGGAAATGGTGACCGCCGGGAACTGGCCCTGGTGGTTGATGGTGAGCGGCGCGATCTTGTTGGAGAACTTGGCCACGGTGCCGAGCGGCACCTGGGCGCCACCGGTGCCGGTGACGTAGATGCGCGACAGCGCCACCGGATCGGTCTGGAACTCCGGCATCACCTCGAGCACCACCTTGTACTGCGTGCTCGAGGTGTAGATGGTCGCGACCTGGCGCTGGCCGAAGGCGTCGTACAGCGTCTGGTCGATCTGCGAAAGCGACAGGCCGAGGCGCGAGGCGGTGTCGCGGTCGATCTCGACGGCGATGTGCGGCGAGGCGATCTGCTGGTCGGAGGTGACGTCCTGCAGGCCGGGCAGCTTGCCCATCTGCTGCTCGAGGATCGGCGCCCAATGGTTCAGCTCCGCGCTGTCGGTCGAGGTCAGCGTGTACTGGTACTGGGTCTTGCTGAGCCGGCCGCCGACATTGATGTCCTGGCCCGCCTGCATGAAGAACTTCACGCCCGGCACCTCGGCGACCTTGGGCCGCAGCCGCTGGATGATCTTTTGCGCCGAGGCATCGCGATCGGCGAATGGCTTGAGCTGGACGAACATGCGGGCGGTGTTTTCTGCCGCGTTGCCGCCGGTCGCCCCGACGAAGCTTACCGCGCCGCTCACGCCGGGATCGGTCTGCACGATCGCCGAGAGCTGGTTGGAGAGGTCGGCCATCGCCTCGAAGGAGATGTCCTGTCGCGCCTCGGCCTGGCCGAAGATGAAGCCGGTGTCCTGCTCGGGGAAGAAGCCCTTGGGGATGACGACGTAGAGCCAGCCGGTGACGCCGATCAGGACGATGGTCGAGAGCAGGGTGGGAAGCTGGTGCCTGAGTACCCAATGCAGCCCGCGATCGTAGAAGCGCACCGAGGCGTCGAAGGCGTTCTCGGCCATCTGGTTCAGCCGGCCGCGCTTCTCGTGGCTCTCGCGCTTGAGGAAGCGCGAGCACATCACCGGCGTGAGCGTCAGCGACACGAAGGCCGACATGCAGACCGCCACCGTGACCACCACCGCGAACTCGCGGAACAGCCGGCCGACGATGCCGCCCATGAACAGCAGCGGGATGAACACCGCGACCAGCGAGAAGGTGATCGAGATGATGGTGAAGCCGATCTGGCCCGCGCCCTTGAGCGCCGCCTCGAACGGCTTCTCGCCCTCCTCGATGTAGCGGACGATGTTCTCGATCATCACGATCGCGTCGTCGACCACGAAGCCGACTGCGATCGTCAGCCCCATCAGCGACAAATTGTCGATCGAATAGCTGCAGACGTACATCGCGCCGAACGTGCCGACGAGCGCCAGCGGCACCGTGATCGACGGGATGACGGTGGCCCAGAAATGACGCAGGAAGACGAAGATCACCAGCACCACCAGCGCGACCGTCAAGCAGAGCGTGAGCTCGACGTCGAGCACCGAATCGCGG
>VBAF01000335.1:7753-8111 GCA_005884705.1 Alphaproteobacteria bacterium | reverse complement strand
TCGACGATCTTCGGCAGCCGGTCGAGCGGCGCGGGCGTGGTGCCAGTGCCCATGCGCACCTGCAGGTACCACACCGGATTCCACAGCGCGCAGTCAGCCAGGCTCGGCACGGCGCCGAGCAGGAACGGCCGGCCATCGCGCAGCATCTGCTCGGCGATCAGCAGTTGCGCATAGGTCTGGTCGCGCGCGACCGGCTGCGCGGCCTTGAGCCGCTCGTCATCGAACGGCCGGCCCGAGAACGCGGTGCGGTCCTGCTTGAATGCCTCGGGCAGCTGGTCGCCGATCACCGCCATCACCACGCCGACCGCCGGCCCGAAGATGGTGCGGTCGATCCACATCGCGAGCGCCCGCGCCTCGC
>VBAF01000335.1:0-7471 GCA_005884705.1 Alphaproteobacteria bacterium | reverse complement strand
GAGAACACCGCGGTGCCGGCGACCAGCGCGTCGGCGCCGGCGGCGAGGCATTGCCGGGCGGTCTCGGGATTGACCCCGCCGTCGACCTCGAGATCGATCGGCTTGCCCAGCGCATCGATCGCCTGGCGCAGGGCGGCGATCTTCTTGAGCTGGCTCGAGAGAAAGGCCTGCCCGCCAAAGCCCGGATTGACGCTCATCACCAGCACGAGATCGAGGTCGCCCAGCACGTTCTCGATGGCGGCAAGCGGCGTCGCCGGATTGAGCACGCAGCCCGCCCGCTTGCCGCGATGCTTGATCAGCTGGATCGTGCGATGGACGTGCGGCCCGGCCTCGGGATGGAACGAGATCGTGTCGGCACCCGCCTCGACGAAGGCCGGCACCAGCGGATCGACCGGCGTCACCATCAGATGGACGTCGAACGGCAGCCGGGAATGCGGCCGCAGCGCCTTCACCACCATCGGGCCGATGGTGAGGTTGGGCACGAAGTGGTTGTCCATCACGTCGACATGGATCCAGTCCGCCCCCGCCGCCGTCACCGCCTCGATCTCCTTCCCGAGGGCGGAGAAGTCGGCGCTCAGGATCGACGGCGCGATGCGGACGGGCTTTTGCGGCATGGCCCTAAGTCCCGCCACGGGTCGGCGCGTCCCAGCCCTTGCGGCGGAACGGATGGGTCGGAAAGGTGCCCAGCATCTTCAGCTCACCCTCCTGCGAGAAGAACGCCAACTCCTCCAGTGCCAGTTGCAGGCCGCGCTGCTCGGGATGGCCCTCGACCTCGGCATAGAACTGCGCCTGCTCGAAATGCGCGCCGCTCAGATAGCTCTCGAGCTTGACGATGTTGACGCCGTTGGTGGCGAAGCCGCCCAGCGCCTTGTAGAGCGCAGCCGGCACGCTCTTCACCCGGAACAGGAAGGCGGTCATGCAGCGCACCGTGCGCCAGTCGGGCTTGGCCGGCTCGCGCGAGAAGACCAGCATGCGGGTGGTGTTGTGGTCGGCGTCCTCGATGTTTCTCGCCAGCACCTTGAGGCCGTAGATGCGGGCGGCCAGCGAGGAGGCGATAGCGCCGACGCTCTTCTCGCCCTCCTCCGCGATCTCCCGCGCGGCCCCCGCCGTGTCGGCGTGGACCAGCGGCGTGATGCCGTGCTTCTTCAGGAAGTTGCGGCATTGCGACAGCGCCTGGACGTGGCTCTTGGCGGTCTTGATGTCCTTGAGCGCGATGCCGGGCAGCGCCACCAGGCAATGCTCGACCCGCTGAAAATGCTCGGCGACGATCTTGAGCCGGGTGTGCGGCAGCAGGCTGTGCAGGTCGGCGACGCGGCCCGCGATCGAGTTCTCGACCGGGATGATGGCGAGCTCGGCCTTGCCCGCCTGGACCGCGCCCATCGCCGCGTCGAAGGTCGGGCACGGCAGGGTCGTCATGGTGGGAAAGGCCGCATGGCAGGCCATGTCCGAGTTGGCGCCCGGCTCGCCCTGGAAGGCAATGGTGTTGCTGGCCTTAGCCCCAGCGCGCGCGCGTGCCATCTTCTTCATTCTCCCGAAACCGCCCGGCAGAACCTGAAAAACCTCGCGATATCCGGGACTTGCGACGTTCCGCCGCGCGAGTGTCGCGGCAGGATTGGATACTACTGAGCGCGATTGGGGCGTGCTACAGCAACGTCCGGAAAAAGAGAGACCCCGGGGCGAGATCCGACGATGGCGAGTTTCAACACGATGGCGGGCTGCTTCCTGGCCTCCGCGCTGTTTGCGATGGTGGTCGGCAAGGTGTCGAACGCGCTGGTGAGCGTGCATCCGCTGGAGAAGCCGGCGATCGCCGTGGCCGAGGCGGCCCCCGAAGCGGCTGGCGCCGCAAAGCCGGCCGAGCTGCCGCCGATCGGTCCCAAGCTCAAGGACGCCAACGTCCAGCACGGCGAGGCGCTGTTCAAGCAGCAATGCTTCACCTGCCACACCATCGACAAGGGCGGGGTCAACAAGGTCGGTCCCAACCAGTGGGACATCCTCGGCCGCAAGAAGGCGAGTCACGAGGGCTTCAGCTACTCCTCGGCCCTGCAGCAGAAGGGCGGCGAGTGGAGCTACGAAGACATCAACCACATGATCGCAAAGCCGCAGGCATTCGTGCGCGGCACCAAGATGGCGTTCGCCGGCCTCGCCAAGGAGCAGGATCGCGCCGACGTCATCGCCTATCTGCGCACGATGCACGACGACCCGAAGCCGCCGCTGCCGTAAGAGGCGGATGAAGCCATCCCGTCGCCCCGAGCGTAGCCGAGGGGCCTCGTCTCCACATTCGAGGGGCTCGCCCATGGAGAGAAGGTCCCTCCACTCCGCTTCGCTCCGGTCGGGACGACGGATATGACCGTCCCCGCCGACTTCGTCGCCCTCGCCCATCGCCTGGCCGAAGCAGCGCGACCGATCTCCACGCGCTACTTCCGCACCCCCGTCGCGATCGACGACAAGAGCGACGCGAGCCCGGTCACCGTCGCCGACCGCGAGGCCGAGTCGGCGATGCGCGCGATCCTCAGCCGGGAAGTGCCGCAGCACGGCGTCTTCGGCGAGGAGCATGGCGTGGAGCGCGCCGATGCCGAGTATGTCTGGGTGCTCGACCCGATCGACGGCACGCGCGCCTTCATCACCGGCCTGCCGATCTGGGGCACGCTGATCGCGCTGTTGCACAAAGGCGCGCCGGTGCTCGGCATCATCGACCAGCCGATCCTCAAGGAGCGCTGGCTGGGCGTCGCCGGCCAGCCCTCGACCCTCAACGGCCAGCCGGCCCGGGTGCGCGCCTGCCCGGCGCTCGACAAAGCCTACATGTACTCGACCTCGCCGATCATGTTCTCGGGCGACGTCTCGCGGAAACACGCCGCCCTCGCCGACGCGGTGAAGCTGTTCCGCTGGGGCGGCGACTGCTACGCCTACGGCCTGCTCGCCTCGGGCCATGTCGACCTGGTGGTCGAGAACGCGCTCAAGCTCTACGACTTCGCCGCCCTCGTGCCGGTGATCACGGGCGCCGGCGGGACGGTCACCGACTGGCAGGGCAAGCCACTCGACATGGGCTCCGACGGCTCGATCCTGGCCGCTGGCGATGCCGCGGTGCATCGCGCGGCGGCGCGCATCTTGGGCTAGCCCCCGGATCGACCGGCGTCCGGACCGAATCCGGACGGCGGCCGGACACCCCCGATGCTGGTTCCATAAGGGTTTCTACCCAGAATCCGGGAATCCGGCGCCACCCCTCCGGCCGGACGGTACCGGACGGTCTGGACGCCTGACTGCAAATTTTTTTCCCTGGGCAGGCCCTTCGGACTTCGTCCACGGCAGGGGCCTTCGACTTCGCTCATACACTTTCAATGGAGCTTCAGCGGGCTCTTCTGCTTTTGCCTTCGCCGGCTTCGGGGTCGACCCTCTCAGCGTCCGTTGCAACCTTCTTGGGAACCCTCAATTTAGCCAGCTCAAGCCAGGCGGCCATCCTCCCGAGAAACACTGCTGCCTCCTCCGAGGTGCTCGCCTCGGAGGCCGCGATGCCCATCTGGCATGCTTCCTCCATGCACTCTTCAAAGGTCTTCCCAGCCATTCCAACCCCAACACGGTCCCCAGACTTAAAGCTTAGTCTCACCGGGCAATCTTCCCAAGTGCCCCTTTGCTCAGCGCTCCTCCGCTCGCCACGCCACGAGGGCCGAGGTCTGGACCACTTCCTCGTGCACGTCGGCAAGCGCCGTGCGGATCTCCGCCGCCATCGCCGCCGCCTTGTCGCCGAGATGCGCGGGCGAGGTCGAGCCCATCGAGAACGCCCGCTGCACCAGGGTCTCGACATCGACCGCGCGGCGTTCGATCACGCCGAAGCTTTCGAGCCGGGCGAACGGCGAGTCGAGCAGGACCGCCTGGTGCGGGATCCAATGGGGATCGCTCTGGTGCAGCCCGTGGTCGGGCTCGTAGCGCTCGCGGATGCCCTCCCACACCTTCTGCCAGGCATTGGCCGGCACCGCGGGCGCGGAATCGTGAAACAGCGCCACGGCGCCACCCGGCTCGACCATCCGGTCGAGCCGCTGGAGTGTGTCGACCCGGTCCATCCAGTGGAACGAGCGGCCCATGACGACCAGGTGGAAGGAGCCGAGCGCCGGGCCGAGCTCGTACGAGCTGCCGGCGCGAAACTCGATGTTCGCGACCCCGGTGGCCAGGGCGCGCGCCTGGGCCAGCATCTCCGGCGTGGGGTCGATCGCGACCACCTCGCGGGCGAACGGTGCGAAGGCGCGGGCGAGCGGGCCCGGGCCACAGCCAAGATCGAGCACGCGGTGCCGCGCGCCGAGGCGGGTGGCCTCGGCGACACGGGCGATCAGCGCCGGGGCATAGGGAACCCGGCCGCGTTCGTAGTGTTGGGCGGCGGAGCGGTAGCGCTCCGGGTCGAACGGTTGCGGGGTGGCAACGGGCTTTTCAGGCATCGGCCGGAGTGTTTCACAGCGTCATTGACGTTGCCATCGCCCGGGATGACAGAGAGAGCGGAGGCGGTGAACCCATGCGTGACTACCTGGCCTGGCGACTGGCGTTTGGCGTGGCGACGCCGTCGACCAACACGGTCGTCCAGCCGGAATACGACGACATGCGGCCGGCCGGCGTGACCAACCACCTCGCGCGCATGGTGATTGCCGACGATCCGGTGACCTCCGATGCCGATTTCGAGCGCCAGCTCGAGGCGATCGACAAGTCGCTCGAATCAGCGGTCGCCCGGGTGATGGACGCCAAGCCCAACGCCTTCATCCTCGGCATCTCGGCGCTCGCGGTGTGGGGCGGCTCCATCGACTGGGGCGAGGACCTCAAGCGCCGCGTGCGCAAGGTGGCAGGCTGGGACATTCCCATCGCGATCGCGTCGGACGCCGTCGCCGCCGGCCTCAAGGCGCACGGCATCAAGCGCAAGATCGCGATCATGGAGCCCTACTACCCGTGCATCGAGCCTCGTCTCAATGCCGTGCTGGGGGCCCATGGCTACGAGGTCGTCCGCTACTGCCACATGCGCGGCAAGAGCCCGGCGTCCTATTCCGTGCTGACCGCCCAGGACATGATCAAGGCGGCCCGCTCGATCGACGGGCCGGATGTCGAGGCGATCGTCGCCTTCGGCGCCAACCTGCCGTTCGCCAGGCTGGCCGACGAGGCCGAGCGCTGGCTCGACAAGCCGGTGCTGCAGATCAACGCGACGACCTACTGGCACGCGCTGCGGACGAACGGGATCGCGGACAAGGTCTATGGCTATGGGTCGCTACTGGCGAGATTTTGAGACAGCGGTCCGCGAAGACGCGTCCCGAAGAAAATGACGGCAAAGCGGCCCGTCGCCACGCTTGGCAGTCCGCGGCCGGCACGCCGGCCTGGACCAGCGCGCGCTTGACCGCTTCGGCGCGAACATGCGTGCCGCGAACTCGCGAGCGGCTGCTTCGCTGAAAGACCGGAGAGGAAAGGGCTGCGCGGCAAGGAATGACCGGCACACGCGACCCGGCCGCGTGCCGCCACCAGAACCGCCCCTGGAGTGGCGCGCTCCCAGCGATGATACCGGGAGCCGCCGTCCCATAGGCAACCGTCAAAGCCTCTGGTACCCCTGTTCGACGACGATGAGGCTCGCCCATCCCAACAGGGCGACACCCAGCGGGGCACTGAGCCTGCGACCCCACGGGACATTCTTCTCGATGGCCATCAGCGTCCCCAGCGCCAGCATCCAGCCGACGCTGGCCGTGCCGACTACGAACATCAGAAGCATGATTGCCCAGCAGCAGCCGACGCAAAACAGGCCGTGGTGGAGGCCGAGCCGGAAACTCTGGCGACGAGGTGTCCTGCCGCGCCAGTGCTGATTGACGAAGCTGAAGGGGGCGCGGCACTTGTCCAGGCAGGCATACTTCAGCCGGCTGAACTGAAAGGCCCCGGCGATCGCCAGCACCCCTGCCCCGACCAGCCAACCGTTGACGCCGAACCAGGGAAACCAGGCCGCAATGCCATGCAGCCCATAGTCGACCGCGTGGGCGGCGAGCCCGAAGGCCAGCCAGACCAGCAAATAGCCTGCCACCAGCAGCATGAGCAGCGTGGCGCGATCGGCCCTGTCCTCGGTCACTCGCGCGAAGATGCCGAGCAGCGGCAGGATCGTGGGCAGCATCATGGCGGCAATCATCAGGACCCAGCCCAGGGCATAGAGCAACGCCGGCACGACCAGCGATCCGGCGGGCACCGCCCGACAAAGCCAGGCACCGAGGCCAAGCTCCGTCCATTTGCCGTGATCGAGATAGCGCGCGTAGGGGCTCAGCTCCCACAAGAAGAGCGTGAGCCACGCCAGCGCGAGCAGTCCGCCGAGGAGGGCCAGGAAAGCGCGGTGCGGTCCGAGCGTGCCCGCGATCACGGCGAGCGCCGGTTCAGCCGTTGAAGACGAACGTGCTTTGCAGCGCGTTGTGGCCTTGCAGGTCGATGTCGATGCCGAGCGCCTTGTTCCTGGCGCGGTAGCGCGGCGCCTTGCCGACGAACACCGGCGCTCCGGGCACGGTCGAGAAGACCGTGTCGGTCAGGGTCGTCGTCGCTCCGCTCGCGCTCTTGTAGGGCTCGAGCTCGGCATAGCCGACATCGCCGATCTTGATCGTCCCCTTGCCGCCCTGGACGTCGAAAGTGATGGGCACCTGTTCGACCGAGACGACCTCGGCAATCAACTTGACCAGATCGGCGACCGGACCGCCCTGCTTGCCGGTATAGACCTGCAAAAGAGCGTCCTTTTGCTGGGGGCTTGCCTTGTCGTCGATATAGACCGCGGCGCGCCAGTTGCCCTTGAGGATATTGCCGGGCACGTGAGCCAGTGCAACGACCGTATGACCCGAGACATCGACGCCATCGATGGTGCCCTTGTCGAAGTGCCAGCCGACGATGGTGTCGCACGTGCCATTATCGGGGTCCTCCCCGATCCAGCACGGGCAGAGCACACGGCAGTTGCAGACTTCCAGAAGTCGGCCTTCGAGGTGATACGCCATGTCGTTCCTCCTCAAATGATTGGACTCGACGCTTCCTCCATAAAACTGGTCCGTCCCTGGACCTCAGCGACAGACAACCCGAATTGGCCTGAAGGCGAGTTGAGCGTTCGCCCAGCCAATGCTCCATCATACGCCGGAGGGACGCCACGATGAAGTGCATCCCCGATCACCGACGCGCATCGCTCGCGGTCGGGACGATGCCAGCCTGCCGACATCACGCCAAGCGCAATGAACATGGCGAGCTGCGTCAGCGCACGCGAGATCTACAGGAGGCGCGGAAGCACCAAGCGCGACCAGCGAGGTGATGCGGCTCATCAGCCGCTCGACCTTCGAACCGGGCGCCGGTGCCGCAGACACTTGGCACCACCGCGATGCGTGTGAGGCCGAGATACGCTTTGTCGTGCGCCGCGAGGGCGACGCCTATCGCGTGGTGACCGCCGCAGGAAGACGGGGCCGGCTTGCGCCGGCCCCGATGGTCGTTCGTTCCGAGTCGACTG
>VBAF01000334.1 GCA_005884705.1 Alphaproteobacteria bacterium | reverse complement strand
GGCCGAGGCTGACCGCCCATTGGCCCATGTGTTGCACCAGGTCGGCGCTGAAGCCCGAGCCCAACAGCACGCCGAGGATGATGATCATGCCCTGGCGCAGCCGCACCCGCATGCCGATGCGCAGGCCGCAGAATGCCGCCACCGTCGTGAACAGGCAGGAGCCGAGCATCCAGGCGAGTGGCATCTTGAGCCAGTTGAAGACCAGGCCGCCGACGCCGCCGATCACCAGCGCCAGTAGCACCGGGCCCATGCCATCGTGGCCGATGATGTGCTTGCGCTCGGGCTTGAACGGGAACTCTTTGGGCTGGCTCAATTAGCTATCCGTCGCCCCGAGCGAAGCCGAGGGGCCTTGTTTTCGCGAACATAGCTGAGGAGGTGGAGAGAAGGTTCCCTCCACTCCGCTTCGCTCAAGCGCGGGGATGCCCCGCGCGAGTCGGGATGACGGAGGGCGCTCAAGGCGCGAACTGCTCCTTGAGGATGCGCTCCTCGAGATCGTGCTCGGGATCGAACAGCAGGGCGAGCTCGATATCGATCGCTTCGGTCACCACGACCTTCGTCACATTGGCTATTTCGACCGAATCGGCCGCCGCCGCCACCGGCCGCTTCCTGTATTCGAGGATCGTGAACTCGACCTTCGAATCGCGCGGCAGCAGGGCGCCGCGCCAGCGCCGCGGCCGGAACGCGTTGATCGGCGTCAGCGCGAGCAGGCCCGCGCCGAGCGGCAGGATGGGGCCGTGGGCTGACAGGTTGTAGGCGGTCGAGCCGGCCGGGGTGGCGACCATGGCGCCGTCGCAATAGAGGTCGGGAATGCGGGTGTTGCCGTCGACCGCGACGGCGATGCGCGCGGTCTGGCGGCTGGAGCGCAGCAGCGATACCTCGTTGATCGCGATCGCCTCGTGGCGCTGGCCGCGCGCGGTGGTGGCGACCATGCGCAGCGGCGTCAGGGCGACGCTGCGGGCCTTCCTGATCCGCCCCGGCAATGCGGACGCGCGGTACTGGTTCAGCAGGAAGCCGACGGTGCCGAGATTCATGCCGAAGATCGGCGTCCGCCGACGCAAATTGCGGTGCAGCGTCTGCAGCATCAGCCCGTCGCCGCCCAAGGCGACGATCACATCGGCTTCGGCAGGCGAAACCGCGCCGTAGCGCTTCTCCAGCGCGGCCCTGACCGTGCGGGCGGCTTGGGTGGAGGCGGCAACGAAAGCAAGGCGGGGAGCGGAGGAGGCGGCCATCGGTGGTTTGCGCTGCTTTCGGTGCTGGAATCGTACTATAGCGGCCGCGGGCGGCGATGCGATAGAATCCGCGACCCTACGAGGTCGCGAGGAGGAACGTCATGGAGCTGGTGCCCCTGGGACCGGGATTCGGCGTCGAAGTGCGCGGGCTCGGCATCCTCGACGTCGCCACCGACGGCGAGGCCTACCGGGCGGTGCGCGCCGCTTTCGAGGAGCATTCGCTGCTGCTGTTCCGCGACCAGGCGGCCGTCGACGACGTCCAGGTCGCCTACAGCCGCGCCTTCGGTCCACTCGAGCTCACCAAGGTGGCGTCGCTGGGCGCCGGCAGCTTCTATTCGCGGCTGACCAACGTCGATGCGGGCGGCCGTATCCTGCCGCCGACCGATCGCCAGGTGCTGGTCGCCCAGGCCAACGCGCTGTGGCACACCGACTCCTCGTTCAAGAAGACACCGGCGCTCGCCTCGGTGCTGAGCGCGCGGGTGCTGCCGGGCGCCGACGGCGACACCGAGTTCACCTCGACCCGGCTCGCCTGGGAGCGCCTGCCGGGCGGCCTGCAGGAGCGGCTGAAGAACGCGGTGGCGACGCACTCCTACGCCAACAGCCGCGACCAGATCCATCCCGATCTCGCCAACGCCGAGGAGCGCAAGGCGCTGCCGCCGGTGCGCTGGCGGATGAACTGGCGCAATCCGGTGAACGGCCGGCGCGCGCTCTACATCGCGAGCCACGCCTATGCGATCGACGGGATGGACGACCGCGACGCCCGCCAGCTGCTGGCCGAGCTGATGGACGAGACCACGAAGCGCGACTACGTCTACGTCCACAAGTGGCGGCCGGGCGACGTGGTGATGTGGGACAACCGCGCCATGCTGCATCGCGGCCGGCCGTGGGACTACGGCAAGGAACGCTCGATGGTGCGCACCACCATCTCCGCCACCGATGCCGATGGCCTCGCCCACGTGCGGCCGACCACGGTGCATTGAGTCAAGGATATCAGCGCAGCCCGTAGATCGCCTGCGGGCTGTCGATGTCCTTCATCGTGTGATGGCCGAGCGGCTCGATGTCGTGCGCGGCGAGCAGCTCGGCGATGGCCGGCGACAGCAGCACGCTGCGGTCGAGCGGGGTGCAGAGCTTTTCGAGCCGCGCCGCATGGTTGACCGCCGGGCCGATCACCGTGAAGTCGAGCCGCTGGCTGGCGCCGATATTGCCGAACATCACCTCGCCGATATGCAGCGCCAGCCCGAAGCGCACCGTCATCTCGCCCTCGGCCGAACGGATGCGGTTCAGAACCAGCATCGCGTCGACTGCCGAGGCCGCGGCGCGCACTGCCCGTAGCGCCGTGTCGTTGCGCTCGCCCGGCGCCGGCACCGGAAAGATCGCCAGCATGCCGTCGCCCATGAACTTCAGGATCTCGCCACCGGCAGCGGTGACGATGTTGCCCATCGTGTCAAAATAGTCGTTGAGCAGCGCGATGATGGCGTCGCGCGGCAGCATGTCGGAAGCGCGGGTGAAGCCGCGCAGGTCGCAGTACCAGATCACCGCATCGATAGTCTGGCCGTCGCCGCGCTTGACTTCGCCGGCGAGGATGCGCCGGCCGGCGGCGCGACCGACATAGGCGTCGAGCAGATGGGTCGCGGTGTCGCGCAGGGAGTGGACTTCGACCAGGCGCGTGAAGGCGAATTGCAGCAGGAACATGCGGTCGAGGTCGGACATCGAGAAGCCGCCGGGCCGGTCGCTGACGACGCTCAGCGCATCGACATGGCCGTTGATGAAGAGGAGCGGCAGCGCCACGTAGTCGGTGGCGCCCTCGTCCTTGAGCTGGCGCAGGATCGGCGCCTCGGGCTCGACGCGGTCGAGGCGCACGCGCACGGTCTTGTGCTGCTCGAACACGACCGGCAGCGGATTGTCGCGATATTCGCCGTCCTGGTTGTCGCCATGCAACCGCACGCCGGTTTCGACGCCTTTGCCACGGCGCCAGAAGTAGCCCCTGCCCTGGAACTCCGGATGCAGGGTCAGCTGGAAGTAGGCCAGGCGATAGAGCGGGATGCCCGATAGCACGAGTTGCTCGCCGGCGACGCCGACCAGCTCGGCGGTGTCGGTGATGCGATAAGCCTCGGTGACGAACCAGCGCGCGACGGGGTCGCTGTAAACGCGCCGGGCGATCTCGTCGTCCATGACCGCATCATAGCGCGACCATCGACCCTCCTCCCCATTCTTATGGGGAGGAAGCGTTATTCCGCCGCCTCGAGCCGCTGGTTGTGGGTGGCGGCGACCTTGGCGCGAGCGAGGTCCTCGTCGTGGCGATGCTTGGTGACCGCCGCCTCGCCGCCGGCGGTTTCATGGAACAGCGCGAGCTTGTCCATGTCGTCGTCTTCGACCGGGGTCAGCGCGAGGTCGGTGTATTCCAGGCGCTTGGGATCGTTCCTGACCCTCTGGCCGATCCGCCAGCCCTGCCAGGCGAGCCGGGCGTAGATCCGGATCTTCTTCCAGCTCTCGACCGCGACCTTCCAATGGAAGACGCCGATCGGCTCGATCGGCATGCCGTAGCGGCGGTCGCGCCGGTACTTGAGACGCAAGATGCCGCCTTCCAGCGGATGCACACCCTCGGCCTCGAACATGATCTTGAACATGGTCATGAACTGCGCTGGCTCGGCCGGATTGCGGCCCTTGATCGAGCCATGGCGCCGCGCCACCGTCTCGATGTGCTCGGGCGTGTAGTAGGTCCGCCAGCAGTCGCGATAGGTCTGGTAGTATTCGTCGTCGCCCATCTTCGGGTGATGCACCACGCGATGGTGCAGGTCGTACTTGTTGAGGTCGGGGTCCATCCACACGCCCTGCTTCCACAGCGTCTGGTGATCCTCCGAGCCGGGCAGCGGCGTCAGCATGAACAGCTCGAGGATGTCGAGCGGCAGCTCCTTCTTGATGATCTCCATGTCGCGCAGGATCGATTCGCGCGTGTCACCCGGGAAGCCCAGGATGTAGCCCGCCCAGGTCGAGATGCCGGCTTTGTGCCAGGCCTGCAGCATCTTGCGGTATTCGGTGATCTTGTTCTGGCGCTTCTTGGCCGCCAGCAAGTTGTCGGGGTTGATGTTCTCGAGCCCAATGAAGCAGCGATAGACCCCGGCCCATTGCGCCTTGGCGATGAAGCGCGGGATGCGATGGCACTGGGTGTCGACCTGGATGATCAGCGACACCTCGATGCCCTCGTTCTCCTTGAGCTCGATGATGCGGTCGAAGAACTCCTCCCAGTGCCTGTTGCGGGCCATGTTGTCGTCGGTGATGAAGAACGACGTGATGCCCTGCTTGTAGTTCTCGCGGACGATGGCTTCGAGGTCGTCGGCGTTGCGGAACCGGCTCTTGCGGCCCTGCACGTTGATGATGGTGCAGAACGAGCACTGGAACGGGCAGCCGCGGCCGAGGTCGAAGCTCGACTTCTTGCCCTCGTTGCGGGCGAGCGCGGCCGGCGGCAGATGCGGCGTCGGCGCGTTCTCGATGCCCGGCAGATCGTCCATGTAGTTGTAGAGGCGCTTCAGCGTGCCGTTCCAGGCGTCGTGCACCACTTCGTCGAGCCGGCCTTCCTCGGCCTCGCCGGCATAGATCGAGATGCCCATGTCCATGGCTTCCTGGATCTCGGGCGGCACGACCGGCAGCATCGAGAGGCAGCCGGCGGCATGGAAGCCGCCCATCGCCACCGGCAGCCCGGCCTTGAGGAACTGGCGGCCGAGATCGACGGCATGGGGAAACTGGTTGGACTGGACGCCGACCAGGCAGATCAGGTCCTTGCCGCCGTTGCGCTTGAAATCGGCGATGATGCGGTCCGGCCGGACCCGGATATTGGTCTCGTCGAACGGCTTGATGACGATCTCGACGTCCGGCCCCAGCACGGCCCGGCGGCGGCAATCCTCGCCCAGGCCGTAGAGGGCCGCCAGGGTGTTGGAGGGGATGTGCGATCTCAGCCAAGTGATCGGGTAGCCGTCGTCGTCGTAATGCGTCGGCTTGATCAGAACGAGCTGGAAAATCTTACTCTGTACGATACCGCCCATTGCGGATTCTACTCCAACGGATCCGCGCGTA
>VBAF01000333.1:3798-4299 GCA_005884705.1 Alphaproteobacteria bacterium | reverse complement strand
CCGCCGTCTTGGGCAGGAACTCGTGCAGCGGCGGATCGAGCAGGCGGATGGTGACCGGCAGGCCGGCCATGATCTCGAACAGCTCGATGAAGTCCTGCCGCTGCATCGGCTGGATCTTGGCGAGCGCCGCGCGGCGGCTCTTCTCGTCGTCGGCGAGGATCATCTGGCGGACCGCGACGATGCGGTCGCCCTCGAAGAACATGTGCTCGGTGCGGCAGAGCCCGATGCCCTCGGCGCCGAACTTGCGCGCCTGTGCCGCGTCGGTCGGCGTGTCGGCATTGGTGCGGATGCCGAGCGTGCGGACATCGTCGGCCCACGCCATCAGCTCGGCGAAGTCGCCCGACATCTCGGGCTGCACCGTCGGCACGGTGCCGAGGATGATCTCGCCGGTGCTGCCGTCGAGGGTGATGGTATCGCCTGTCTTCACCGTCGTGCCGCGCACGACGAGCGTGCCGGCCTTGGCGTCGATGCGGACGTCGCCGGCGCCCGCGACACAGGGCT
>VBAF01000333.1:0-3775 GCA_005884705.1 Alphaproteobacteria bacterium | reverse complement strand
GTAATCGTCGGGTGTGGTCTCGCGGCGCACCAGGATCACCTTCTCGCCGGCACGCGCCTGCTTCTCCGCCGCGTCGGCCGAGAACACGACCTTGCCCGAGGCCGCGCCCGGCGAGGCTGGCAGGCCCTTGGCGATCACCTTGCGGGTCGCCTTGGGGTCGAGCGTCGGATGCAGCAACTGGTCGAGCGAGGACGGCACGATGCGCGCCACGGCGTCCTTCCTGTCGATCAGACCCTCGCGCACCATGTCGACGGCGATCTTGAGCGCAGCTTTCGCGGTGCGCTTGCCGTTGCGCGTCTGCAGCATATAGAGCTTGCCGCGCTGCACGGTGAACTCGATGTCCTGCATGTCGCTGTAGTGCTTCTCCAGCGTCGCGCGCACCTTGCAGAGCTGCTGGAAGACCTCGGGCATGACCTCTTCCATGGCCGGCGCATCGGACTTCTGCGCGTTCTTGCCCTCGATGGTGAGGTGCTGCGGCGTGCGAATGCCGGCGACCACGTCCTCGCCCTGCGCGTTCACCAGGTATTCGCCGTAGAACAGGTTGCTGCCGGTCGAGGGATCGCGCGTGAAGGCGACGCCGGTGGCGCAGTCGTCGCCCATGTTGCCGAACACCATGGCCTGCACGTTGACCGCGGTGCCCCAGCTCTCGGGGATCGCATGCAGGCGCCGGTAGGTGATGGCGCGCTGGTTCATCCACGAACCGAACACCGCGCCGATCGCACCCCACAGCTGCTCGCGCGGCTCCTGCGGGAACGGCTTGCCGGTGCGCTTCTCGACGATCTTCTTGTACTCGGCGACGATCCAGCGCCAGTCGTCCGACTTGAGGTCGGTGTCCATGTGGACTCCGAGATCCTCCTTCTTGAGCTCGAGCGCCTCCTCGAAATAGTGGTGGCCGACATCGAGCACGACGTTGGAGTACATCTGGATGAAGCGGCGGTAGCTGTCCCAGGCGAAGCGCTCGTCGCCCGACGACTTGGCGAGGCCGAGCACGGTGCGGTCGTTGAGGCCGAGGTTCAGGACGGTGTCCATCATGCCGGGCATCGAGGCGCGCGCGCCGGAGCGCACCGACACCAGCAGCGGGTTGTTGGCATCGCCGAATCCCGCGCCGACCGTCTTCTCGACCACGGCCAGCGCCGTCTCGACCTCGTCCTTCAGCTCGGGCGGGTAGCTCTGGTTGTTGGCGTAGTAGTACGTGCACAACTCGGTCGTCACGGTGAAGCCCGGCGGCACCGGCAGGCCGAGGCTCGACATCTCGGCCAGATTGGCGCCCTTGCCGCCCAGCAGATTGCGCATCTCGGCGCGACCTTCCGCCTTGCCGTTGCCGAAACTGTAAACCCACTTGGCCATAGCTAGCCCTCGATCTTCGAAAAGTCGGCCACCGCGTCCATGGTGGCACGAATCTGATTCAACAATTTCAGCCTATTGAGGCGGAGGTCCGGCTTGTCCTGTACGTTTACCGTGACCTTGTCGAAAAAGGCGTCGATCGGCGCGCGCAGGCCGGCAAGGGCCTGCATCGCCTGGGAAAAATCCTCTTCCTCGAGAGCTGGCTTCACCGCGCGTTCGACCTCCGCCAAAGCGGATGCAACGGCCTTCTCCTCGCCGAGTTCCAGCAGTGCGGCATCGGGCGCGCCGGCGATCTTCGCCGCCAGCGCCTTGTCCTTGCGCTCCTCGGCGCGGACGATGTTGGCGGCGCGGCCATAGGCCGTCAGCAGGTTCTTGCCCGCCTCGCTGTCCAGGAAGGCTTGAAGCGCATCGACCCGCGCCAGCAGGCGGACCAGATCGTCCTCGTTGCCCAGCGCGAAGACGGCGTCGATCACATCGTGCCGCACGCCCTTGTCGCGCATCTGCACCTTGAGCCGCTCGGCGAAGAACTCGAGCAGGTCGGCTTGCTCGAAGAAGCGGCGCAGCGGCAAGCGCAGCCTGTTCTCGACGACGATGCGGATCACACCCAGCGCGGCGCGGCGCAGCGCATAGGGGTCGCGCGAGCCGGTCGGCTTTTCGCCGATCGACCAGAGGGACACGAGCGCGTCGAGCTTGTCGGCCAGCGCCACCGCCATCGATACCGGCGCCGACGGGCAGCGGTCGTTCGGTCCGGCTGGCGCGTAGTGATCGCCGATCGCCTCAGCCACGGCCGCCGGCAGCTTCTCGTGCCGCGCGTAGTAGCGGCCCATGACGCCCTGCAGTTCGGGGAACTCGCCGACCATGCCGGACACCAGGTCGGCCTTGCACAGCTCGGCCGCCATCATGACCTCGGCCTTGTCGGCCCCCGGCACGAAGTCCGCGATCGCGGTCGCCAGCGCCGTGATGCGCTGCACCCGCTCGGCCTGGCTGCCGAGCTTCGCCTGGAAGACGATGCCCTTCAGCGCCGGCAGGCGGTCTTCGAGCCGCTGCTTGCGGTCCTGGTCCCAGAAGAATTTGGCGTCGGCGAGCCGCGCGCGCAGCACGCGCTCGTTGCCCTCGACGATCGTCCTGCCGTCGTCGCGCGCCACGGTGTTGGCGACGACGACGAAACGGTTGGCGAGCGTGCCGTCGGCCTTGGTCGTGACGAACTGGCGCAGATGCGTCTTCATCGAGACGATCAGCACCTCCGGCGGCAGGTCCATGAACTGGGCATCGATGGTGCCGAGCAGCAGTACCGGCCATTCGACCAAGCCGGTCACCTCGTCCAGCAGGCCCTCGTCGTCCCGGAGTGCGACCTCGGCGCCGGCGCAAAGCCGCTCTGCGCCCTGACGGATGATGGCCTTGCGCTCGGCCGCATCGACGATCACGTGCGCGGCCTTGAGCTTGGCCATGTAGTCGGCGAAGCCCGTCACCTGGATCGCGCCCTTGCTCAGGAAGCGGTGGCCGCGCGTGGTGTCGCCGAACCTGAGCGGCGCCATCTCGCCCGCCAGCCCGACCTCGCCGGGCAGCACCTTGCCGTCGAACAGCGCGATCACCGACTGCAGCGGCCGCACCCACAGCCGCGTACCGCTGCTCCATTTCATCGACTTGGGCCACGGCAGCGCCTTCATCACCGCATCGATCACGCCGGGCAGCGCCTTGGCGGTCGGCCCGCCCTTCTTGCGGACGACGGCGAACCAGAATTCGCCCTTGCCGGTGTCGCGCTTCTCCGCCTGGTCGAGCGAGGCGAGCCCCGCCGCCTTGAGGAAGCCCTGGATCGCCTGCTCGGGCGCGCCGACCCGGGGTCCACGCCGCTCTTCGCTCACGTCGGAGCCCTCGGCCGGGATGCCGTCGACAACCAGCGTCAGCCGGCGCGGGCCCGAGAAGGCGCGCGCTTCGCCGTACGCCAGCCCATTGGCCTTCAGCTCAGCGCACACCAGGCGCCTGAGATCGTCGGCGGCGCGCACCTGCATGCGCGCCGGGATCTCTTCGGAGAGAAGCTCGAGGAGAAGCTCGGGCATTACGCAGCCTTCGTCACTTGCGTCGCCAGCCACGCCTCGCAGCAGGCCTTGGCGAGGTCGCGGACGCGCAGGATGTAGCTCTGCCGCTCGGTGACGCTGATCACGCCGCGCGCGTCGAGCAGGTTGAAGGCATGACTTGCCTTGATGCACTGCTCGTAGGCCGGCAGCGGCAGGCGGCGCTCGAGTATGCGGCCGCATTCCTTCTCGGCGTCGGCGAAGTGGCGGAACAGCATGTCGGTGTCGGCATGCTCGAAATTGTAGGCCGACTGCTCCCGCTCGTTCTGGAGGAAGACGTCGCCGTAGAGCAGCGGCACCTCCGAGTCGGGCCGGTTGAACGGCAGCTCATATACCGTCTTCTTGTCGAACAGGTACAT
>VBAF01000332.1 GCA_005884705.1 Alphaproteobacteria bacterium | reverse complement strand
CGCGCGCCAGCGTCTTGGTGTCGGCCGCCGCGTCGGCCGCGCCCAGCGCGACAACAGCCATGGCCGCGATGATCCCCATTCGACCCATGCGTCCCTCCCCCGTCGTTTTGCCGCCGAGCCTAATCCAACTTCGTGGACGGGTCAGCGGCCGGCCCGCATATTCGGCGGCCGGGAAAGCACGAGGAAACGGGAGGCCGCCGGATGACCACGCCCACCACCATCACCCAGCTGCGCTCGACGCTGCTGCAGATCCCGTGGCGCGGCAAGCCGCCGGCAGCGGGCATCCTCTCCGACCCGTTCCGCGAACTCTATGTGCTCGAGATCGAGACCCAGGGCGGGCTCACCGGCATGAGCTACCTGCAACCGCTGCGCGGCGGCCTGCACACCATCGACGCCTGCATGAAGGAGCTGGTCGCGCCGCACGTGATCGGCCGCGATGCCACCGAGATCGAGGCGATCTGGCAAACGCTGTACAAGAGCAACTTCTGGCTGGGCCGCATGGGCGTCACCGTGTTCGCGCAGAGCGCGGTCGACATGGCGCTGTGGGACCTCGTCGGCAAGCGCGCCGGGCTGCCGCTGTTCCGGCTGTGGGGCGCCGCCCGCAACGAGGTGCCGGCCTACGGCTCGGGCTGTTTCCGCGGCCTCGGCCGCGACGGCATGATCGCTCGGGCCAAGGAGTTCACGGCGATGGGGCTCAAGGCGATCAAGATGCAGGTCGCCCACATTCGGCCGTGGCGCGAGGACGTCCAGAACGTCAAGGCGATGCGCGAGGCGCTGGGCGGCGGCATCGAGATCATGATCGACGTCAACATGGGCTGGGACGCCGACACCGCCATCCAGGCCGGCCATCGCATCGACGAGTTCGATCCCTACTGGCTGGAGGAGCCGGTCGTCGCCGAGGATTTCGCCGGCTACCGCCGCATCGCGGCGGCGCTGCGCACCCGCGTGGTCGGCGGCGAGAGCCATTTCACGCGCAACGACCTGCGCCCGTTCTTCGAGCATCCCGGCGTGCCGATCCTTCAACCCGATCCGATGCGCGGCGGCTACACCGAGCTGCGCAAGATCGCCGCCGCCGCCGAGCCGTGGGGCATCGCGATCGCCCCACATCTCTTCCACGAGCAGATGGTACATCTGCTCGCCTCGATCCCGAACGCCAATCATCTCGAATACATGGACTGGAACGACGATCTGTGGATCGAGCCGATCCTGCCCAGCAAGACCGGCACCATGACGCCGCCCGAGCGGCCGGGCCATGGGCTCGCCTTCCGGCCGGAGGTCTTGAAGGATCACCGCATCGGCGGGCAAAGTATGACGGCATGATCGGCCACGGCTTCATCGCGCTCTTTCTCAGCCTGCTGTTCGTCGCGGCCGCCGAGGCGCAGTCGCTCAAGATCGCCGACCGCAAGGGCGCCAAGAGCTTCACCGCCGAGCAGCTGCTGGCGAGCCCGCTGGCGCGCAATGTCACCATTGCCAAGGACCCGGTTCATGGCCGCTCGATGACCTATCGGGTGATTCCGCTAACGGAGCTGCTGAAGGGGCTCGAGGCCGGCCCGCAGGACTATGTCGATTTCGTCGCAACCGACAAATTCTCGATCGGCATCCCCGCGCGACTGCTGCTGCGGCCCGGCAATCCCGCGCCGCACGCCTTCCTCGCGATCGAAAACCCGGCCGCGCCGTGGCCGGCGATGCCCGACAAGGGCAAGGAGACGGCGGCGCCGTTCTACCTCGTCTGGCAGGACGCCAAGCCGGGCGAGATCAGCTCGGAATATTGGGTCTACAAGCTCGCCGCCATCGAGGTCGCCGACAGCCCCTACACGCGCTGGCCGTCGCTCGACGTCGCCGAGGATCTGCCGGCGACCCATCCGGCGCGGCGCGGGCTGGATCGCTACGTGGCGCTCTGCATCTCCTGCCACCGCTTCAAGGGCGCCGGCGCCGGCGAACAGGGTCCCGATCTCGGTCAACCGATGAACCCGGTCGACTATTTCCAGCCCCAGGCGCTGCGCACGTTCCTGCGCAGCTCCAAGCAGGTGCGCGACTGGCCCGACCGCAAGATGCCGAGCTTCAACCAAGAGGTGATGAGCGACGAGGACATGGAAGCCCTCATCGCCTGGCTGACCTACAAGGCGCGGCGCTAGACGAAGTCGCAGCAGGCTATTGACGAGGCGTTGACCCAGGAACGTTGCAAATTGCACGAAGAGACTGCCATTCGGCGTCACTGAAGGCCGGCTTGCCGGTGGCCGGACGCCGGGTCGCGGCGATGCGCTCGGCGGTCGGTGGATGGCTCGACCAGATACCGATCATCGCCGCCACATCGCCCGGCCGTTCCTCGAGCATGCGCTGGAAGAAACTGGCGATGCCGTCGGCGCGCAGGCCGAGTTTTTCCAGCAGTTCCACGCCGGTGGCATCGGCATCGCGCTCGAAGGCGCGGCCGTTGCGCAGGGCCAGCAGCAGGCCGCCGCCCTGCCCGACCGTGCCGAGATCGGAGAAGCCGCCGGTCATCGATTTCAGGAGCTGGTCGATGCCGTACTGCCGCGCCAGCCCCTTGATCGCGTGATGGTGCGCGACGTGGCCCATCTCGTGCGCCAGCACGCCCGCCACCTCGTTGCCGTTGCGCGCGCGGTCGATCAGGTCGGAATAGAACACCAGGATGCCGCCCGGCAGGGTGAAGGCATTGACCGGGCCGCCCTTCACGACCCTTACCTCGACCGGATGCGGATAGTCGGCGGCCTCGGCCAGCCGGTTGGCGAGATTGTTGATCGCGGCCAACCCGGCGCGGCCCCGGCAGAGCGGCTTCTCGCCAATCAGGTCGCCGGCGACGCTCTCGCCCAGCCGGTGCTGCAGGCCGTAGGGGACGTAAGGCGCGACGCTGCTGCTGCCGACGTCGATCGCCAGCCAGAACAGCCCGAGCGCTGCCGCCAGCGTGGCGCCGAACAGGGCGATGCGCGGCACCGCCCTGGAGCGTGGCTTGCCGAGCGCGGCGAGCGCCGGCATCGACAGCGCGAGCTGACGGCGCAGCTCGGCGTCATCGATCACCAGCCGCGCCTCCTCGCCGCGGCGCACCACCGGCGGCGCCTTCTCGTGCTCGGTGTCGCCCAGCACGACCAGCTCGCTGGCCGGCCAGCGCGCGACCACGGCGGTGCCGGCAGCGTCGGTGATGATCAGCTCGGCGCTCGCCGGTCGCACGCCGACCTCGCGCGCCAGCGCGACCTTGCCGTCGTAGTAGCGGGCGCGAGCGACCATGATCAGAAACCGGTAACGTCGAACATGTCGAGCAGGCCCTCGCCGAAGCGCGGGCCGCGATCCGGCGGCTGCGCGATCGCAGCGCCCTCGGGCGCGCCGTAGATCCAGAGCTCGCCCGAGATCAGCCGCAAGGTGCGATGCATCACCCATGGCCAGCCGAGCCCGAGCGTCAGTACGACGATCAGGTAGTTCAGCACCATGAAGCCCCACATCTGCCGCGTGCCGACCGCCGTGGCGAACAGCACGTTGCCGGCGCGCGAGCGCGCCACCAGGTAGCGCAGCAGGTAGGCCTGCCACCAGCAGCGCAGCGGCAGGATCATCACGCCGAACAGGGTGTAGACGACGAAGAAGGCAATGACGATCAGCAGGACCGTGCGCAGGCTGAAGTCGGTGAAGAGCTTCTCGAAGTCCTCGCCGCTGAAGCCCAGCCCCTTGCCGCCGGCGATGGCGATGGTCACCGCGGCAGCCATCGCCACGACCCAGGCGCCGATGTTGAGGAAGTAGTAACCGATGTAGCGGCCGTAGATGTCGCCAGCATGGCCGGCGAAGTCGATGCGCTGCGTGCCGACGAAAGCATTGGCGATGCGCGGCCGGGCAAGGTTGACCGACACCAGCGGCGTCAGGAACTGGCCGGTGAGGGCGTTGGCGATGTTGAGCGCGGTCGCGAGCAGGCCGTAGCGCCAGGCCGAGCCCGCCATGCCGCAGCGGATGCCGCGCCAGCGCGTGCGCGAGAGCTTGTAGCGCAGCCCGGCATACTGGCCGACGAAGGCGAGCGGGAGGCCGATGAAGGCGATCGACAGATAAAAGAGATTGAGGAAGCCCAGGCCCGGCAGCGTGTGCTCGTGGAAGACGAACTCCCACAATAGCCACATCAGGCCAGCCCACAGCGCCAGCACGACCAGCACCAGCACGAAGCCCAAGAACAGCTCGATGCCGCGGCCGCGATATTCGAAACGGTCGCCCAGGATCGAGACATGGTTCCACAGATAGCGGCGCAGCCGCGTGCGGCCCCAGAAGCGCGACCAGCCCAGGGTCAGCACCATCAGGGTGAGATGGCGGAGATAGATGCCGTACAGCTCACCCAGCCTGCCGTCATAGACCGGCCGGCTGGGTGTCAGGTCGGTTGGCGTCGGCGCCACCGCCGGCTGGTCGGTCGGCTGTCCCCAAGGGGCGGCGGATAGGTCGGTCACGAAAGGATCGCTGCCCCTGGCTGCACGGCAAAACGTTTTATGCTGCATTGCAGCATCTATCGGTGTACGGAGTCTACACCATGAGCAACCCGACCCGCGACAAGCCCTGGTTGATCCGGACTTATGCCGGCCATTCGACCGCCGCCAAGTCCAACGAGCTCTACCGCAAGAACTTGGCGCGCGGCCAGACCGGCCTCTCCGTCGCCTTCGATCTGCCGACCCAGACCGGCTACGACTCCGATCATCCGCTGGCCAAGGGCGAAGTCGGCAAGGTGGGCGTGCCGATCAGCCATCTCGGCGACATGCGCACCCTGTTCGACGGCATCCCGCTCA
>VBAF01000331.1 GCA_005884705.1 Alphaproteobacteria bacterium | reverse complement strand
GGCGCGTCGTTCGCACCGCAGGCGAGATAGCCCGTCGTGTGGCGGGCGGTCTTGACGGTGTGTTCGGTGACCGGGAATGTCATGGCCGGAGGGTTCCATGGAAATCGATACCGGCACAAATGAACTTTTGTGCGTCGTGAAGGATGGCGTGGCCACGATCACGCTCAACCGACCCGAGGCGCGCAACGCGCTGTCGCCCGACCTGACGGCGGCGCTGCGCACGCAGATCAAGCAGCGCGGCGAAGACGAGAGCGTGGGCGCGTTGCTGATCACCGGCGCCGGCACCGCCTTCTGCTCGGGCGGCGACGTCAAGGCGATGGGCGGCCGCGGGCCGCGCGGCCAGATGAGCTTCGAGGAGCGCCTCGCCGACCTGCGCTGGCGCCAGACCAACCTGACCGGCGCGCTGGTGAGCTTGCGCAAGCCCACCATCGCCGCGCTGCCTGGCGCTGCCGCCGGCGCCGGGCTGGCGATCGCGCTCGCCTGCGACATGCGGATCGCCGCCAAGTCGGCGTTCTGCGCCACCGGCTATGCGCGGATCGGCCTGTCGGGCGACTACGGCATCGCCTGGCTGATGACCCGCACGGTCGGGCCGATGCGGGCGCGCGAGCTGATGCTCACCGCCGAGCGGGTCGACGCCGAGCGCTGCGAACGGATCGGCCTGGTCAACCGCGTGGTCGAGGATGCCAAGCTGCAGGACGAGGCATTCGCGCTCGCCAGGTCGCTGGCCGAGGGACCGCGGCTGGCCTTCCGCAACATGAAGGACAATCTCGACGAGGCGCTCTCCATCGACTACGCGACCGCGCTGTTCCGCGAGTCCGAGCGCCTGGTCGGCGCCTCGCGCACCGCCGATCACAGGGAGGCGGTGCAGGCCTTCGTCGAGAAACGCAAGCCGGTGTTCGGCAGGCGCTGAGACGGGCCGCGGTTTCCCACTTCGGTGGGAAGCCTCCGATGCCGATGGCTCGGAGGTTTCGGCGGCGTCTCGCGGTTCCACACCCCCTCCCCCACGGTGTTAGGATACCGCGATCAGGAGATTCGCACCGCGCGCTTGCCGCGGTTGGTGCCCTCGAACAGGCCGATCAGCGCCTCGGGCGCCCGCTCCAGCCCGTCGAAGATGTCGAGCTCGGCCTTGAGGCGGCCGTCGGCGATCCAGCGCGCCAGCCGCGCCTCGGCCTCGGCGCGGCGGTCGAAGAAATCCGTGACGATGAAGCCTTCCAGGCGCAGGCGCTTGACGACCACGAGGCCGGGCACGCCCATCGGACCGGGCGCCGGCTTCTCGACGTCGTATTGCGAGACGTTGCCGCAACACACGACGCGGCCGCGCAGGTTCATCAGTCCCAGCGCCGCGTCGAGCACCGGTCCGCCGGTATTGTCGAAATAGACGTCGATGCCGTCGGGGCAGGCCGTCCGCAGCGCCCGGAACACGCCGCCCGCCTTGTAGTCGACCGCCGCGTCGAAGCCGAGCTCACGCGTGAGCCAGGAGCATTTGTCCGGTCCGCCCGCGGTGCCGACGACGCGGCAGCCGGCAATTTTCGCAATCTGGCCGACCATCGAGCCGACCGCGCCCGCCGCCGCCGAGACCAGCACCGTGTCGCCCGGCTTGGGCTGGCCGACCTCAAGCAGGCCGAAGTACGCGGTGAGCCCGGTGACGCTGAGCGGCCCGATCAGCAGCTCGAGCGGCGCGTCGGCCGTGCGCTTGGTGAGCCGCCGGGCCGGCAGCGCGGCATAGTCCTGCCAGCCCCAGTCGCCCTCGACGATGTCGCCCTTGGCGAGACCCGGCGCCTTGGACTCGACGACCTCGCCGATGGTGAAGCCATTCATCACCTCGCCGGGCTGAAGGGCGTCACGGTACGTCTTGCCCATCATCCACGCCCGGTTGGCGGGATCGAGCGACAGCAGGCGCGTGCGGACCAGCGCCTCGCCCGCCTGCGGCTGCGGGATCGCGGTCTCGCGCCATTCGAAGGTGTCCTTGCCGATCTTGCCCTGCGGCTGCTTGGCGTAGAGCCATTGGCGGTTCATGGCATTGTGCCTTTCTCGTTATTGCGCACGGCCTCGCGACGAAACCCGTGTCATCCCGGGAGAAGCGAGGGATCTTTTCTCGACATCACCAAAGGTCCCTCGCTGCGCTCGGGACGACAACCTCGCTGAGACGACCGCCGCGCCTCCTAATCTTTGTAGTTCGCCGCGCGCTTCTGCAGGTTCGACATGACAGCCTCGAGCTGGTTGGGCGAGCCGATCAGCTTCTGCTGCTCGACCGATTCGGCCATCAGCCCGGCCGTGGCGTCGACGGCGACGGCGTCGTTCAGGATGCGCTTGGCGGCACGAACGGCGTCGGGACTCTTCGACGCGATCTCCTGCGCCGTCTCGAGCGCCGCCGCGCGCGGATCGGCGACCAGCTTGGTCACGAAGCCGAGCCTCTGTGCCTCCTCGCCATTGAAGATGCGGCCGGTGTAGGTGAGCTCGCGCACCACGTCCTCGCGCGCGAGATGGCGCATCAGCTGCGTGCCGGCGAGATCGGGCACCAGCCCCCACTTGATCTCCATCACGGAGAAACGCACATCGGCCGTGGCATAGCGCATATCGGCGCCGAGCATGATCTGGAAACCGCCGCCCAGCGCCACGCCGTGCACCGCGGCGATCACCGGCACCGGCAGGGTGCGCCATTGCCAGGCGCATTGCTGCGGCCGGTTGGCGATGCCGTGGGTGCGCTTGGGCAGGTCGCGCACGACCGAGGCGCCGTCGTCCTGGGCTTTCATCGCGGCAAAGCTCGCCATGTCGAGGCCGGCGCAGAACGCCTTGCCCTCGCCCGACAGCACGACGCAGCGCAGACCCTTCATGCTGCGGAGCTGGTCGCCCGCTTCGAGGATGCCCTCGAACATCGCGTTGTCGAGCGCGTTCATCTTGTCGGCGCGGATCAGGCGGACGTCGGCGATGCCGTCCTTGAAGTCGATCGAGACGCGGTCCTTCATTGGTCCTTCTCCGATTTGAGCCATTCGCGCAGGCGACGCTTCACTTCATCGGGCTCGCGCCTCTGGGGCGGCGCCAAACTGCCGTCGTCGCGCTTGGGCCACATCAGCACGGCGATCGCGCGCTGGATGTCGGCAAAGGTCGCGCTGTCGGGCAGCGAGTCGAGCAGCGCCCGCACCTGGTCCTTGTCGCTCGGTTTGCTCATCGTGCGGCCATCACCCAGGCGCCCTGTGCGATATAGAACGCGCCGATCGCCAGGATGACACGGCGCGTCCAGTAGTAGAACTGCCTGTCGGAAAGCTTGTCGAGCACGCTGCGCGACAGCGTCGTGCCCAGCACGGCGAACACCGCGGCGAAGGCCATGACCA
>VBAF01000330.1 GCA_005884705.1 Alphaproteobacteria bacterium | reverse complement strand
CTGCGGCCAGAAGGAGACGGTGATCTTCGCCGATCGCCTGATGGGGCTGGGCTTCTATCACGCCTGCCGCGCCGGCATCTCGTTCGGCAAGGACGACCTCGTCATCCCGGTCGCCAAGATCAAGCTGGTCAGCCAGACGCAGAAGGAAGTGAAGGAGTACGAGCAGCAGTACCAGGACGGCCTGATCACCTCGGGCGAGAAGTACAACAAGGTGGTCGACGCCTGGTCCGACGCCCGCGCCCGGCAAGCCGGTCAATTCGGTGTGGATGATGGCGCACTCCGGTGCACGCGGTTCGACCACGCAGATGAAGCAGCTCGCCGGCATGCGCGGCCTGATGACCAAGCCCTCCGGCGAGATCATCGAGACGCCGATCATCTCGAACTTCAAGGAAGGCCTCTCGGTGCTCGAGTACTTCAACTCGACCCATGGCGCCCGCAAGGGCCTGGCCGACACCGCGCTCAAGACGGCGAACTCGGGCTACCTGACTCGCCGCCTGGTCGACGTCGCCCAGGACTGCATCATCGTCGAGGAGGATTGCGGCACCGAGCGCGGCCTCACGATGCGCGCCGTGGTCGACGGCGGCGACGTGATCGAGCCCCTGTCCGAGCGCGTGCTCGGCCGCACCGCGCTCGAGGACGTCGTCGACCCGCTGAACGGCTCGTTGATCCTCAAGGGCGGCGAGCTGATCGACGAGGTCGGTGTCGAGCAGATCGAGAAGGCCGGCATCGAGGAGCTTCGCATCCGCTCGGTGCTGACCTGCGACACCAAGATCGGCGTCTGCGGCAAGTGCTACGGGCGTGATCTCGCACGCGGCACCAAGGTCAACATCGGCGAGGCGGTCGGCGTGATCGCCGCCCAGTCGATCGGCGAGCCGGGCACCCAGCTCACCATGCGCACCTTCCACATCGGCGGCGCCGCCCAGCGCGGCGCCGAGCAGTCGAGCATCGAGGCGAGCCATGACGGCACGATCCAGGTGCGCAACCGCAACGTCGTCGTCAACAGCCAGGGCATGCCGGTCGTGATGGGCCGCAACACCGAGCTGGTGCTGGTCGACGGCGCCCAGCGCGAGCGCGCCAAGCATCGCGTGCCCTACGGCGCGCGCCTGCTGATCGACAGCGACGCGCCGGTCGCCAAGGGCCAGAAGATGGCGGAATGGGATCCCTACACCCTGCCGATCATCACCGAGAAGGCGGGCAAGGCGGTCTACACCGACCTGGTCGAGGGCGTGTCGATGCGCGAGGTGATCGACGACTCCACGGGCATCTCCAACCGCGTGGTCGTCGACTGGAAGGGCCAGCCGCGCGGCAGCGACCTGCGTCCGCGCATCGTGATCCACGGCGCCGGCGGAAGCCCGGTCATGCTGGCCAACGGCCAGGAGGCCCGCTACCTGCTGTCGATCGATTCGGTCCTCTCGGTCGAGAACGGCCAGGAGGTCCATGCCGGCGACATCCTCGCGCGCATCCCGCGCGAGGGCGGCAAGAACCGCGACATCACGGGCGGCCTGCCGCGCGTGGCCGAGCTGTTCGAGGCGCGCAAGCCCAAGGACTTCGCGATCATCTGCGACATCGCCGGCCGCATCGAGTTCGGCAAGGACTACAAGAACAAGCGCCGCATCCTGATCGTGCCGGAAGGCGAGGGCGCGGAGCCGGTCGAGTACCTGATCCCGAAGGGCAAGCGAATCGCCGTGCAGGAAGGCGACTTTGTCGAGCGCGGCGATCTCCTGATCGACGGCAACCCGGTGCCGCACGACATCCTGCGCGTGCTCGGCATCGAGAAGCTGGCCGAGTATCTCGTCAACGAGATCCAGGAGGTCTACCGGCTGCAGGGCGTGAAGATCAACGACAAGCACATCGAGGTGATCGCGCGCCAGATGCTGCAGAAGGTCGAGATCACCGAGGCCGGCGAGTCGACCTTCCTGGTCGGCGAGCAGGTCGACAAGGGCGAGTTCGAGCTCGAGAACGCCAAGCTCTTGTCCGAGAAGATGAAGCCTGCCAAGGCGGACCCGGTGCTGCTCGGCATCACCAAGGCGAGCCTGCAGACCAAGTCGTTCATCTCGGCGGCCTCCTTCCAGGAGACCACCCGCGTGCTGACCGAGGCGGCCGTCTCGGGCCGCGTCGACAACCTGCAGGGCCTCAAGGAGAACGTCATCGTCGGCCGCCTGATCCCGGCCGGCACCGGCGGCGTGGTGAACCGGCTGAAGGCGATCGCCGCCCAGCGCGACCGCGCCATCCTGGCGGCCGGCGCCGACGGCGAGGACGAGCCGATCCCGACGCTCGAGGAAGAGCGCGCGGCCGACTGACCGCCGACGCCAAGACAATCGCAAAGGCCGTCGTCGCAAGACGACGGCCTTTTTCTTGTGCTGGGGGATTTACGCAGCGCGCCGCTCGACCCAGTCCTCGCGCTCGAGCAGCCAGACCATGCGCGAGGTCTCGCCGCCGACATAGCGGCCGATCATCATGTCGACCAGCCGCGCCCCCTGCTTCTCCTTGATGCGGCGCGAGGCCTGGTTGTCCTGCGCATTGCTGAGCCACAGGCAGGGCCAGCCGAGCTGGCGGAAGGCGTAGTCGGTCACCCGATTGGCCGCCTCGGTCATCAGCCCCTGGCGCTGCCAGGCCGGGTCGAGCCAGAAGCCGCGCTGGTCGTGGGTGACGCCGTCGTCGGGCCACAGGCTGACGACGCCGATCAGGTCGGCCGGCCCTTTGCGAGGCACGATCGCCCAATGCGACTTCTCGCCCCGCGCCATCTCCGCGACGCAGGCGGCGACGAAGCTGGCGGCGCCGTCGGCCGGGTAGGGCCAGGGCACTTTGGCGTCGAGCCAGCGCACGACCTCCCATTGCGCGAAGCGCTTCTGGATNNNNCCAGGCGCAGCGTGTGAAGCACCGGGGTGGGAGGCATGCTGGAAGGTGGCATTTGCGGTCTCGCTTCCGTTGGCCGGAGGGCGGGACCTGTTGCGCGACCCCGTCCTTGCGGCGGGGTCGGGGTTATCTGTCGGCTGTCAGCTCGGACCGCGCACGACTCCCCCCGCCCCAAAAGTAGCTTTGGAGACCGGATTGAGTCGGGTGGCACGATGCAACATGGCGGTCTCCTTATCGCGTCCGGCGTGCGAAGTAAATCATTGTGGCGAAACCAAGAGAGGAGCCCCTACAGCTTGTGTTAGAAAATTGCGTGAACAGAAGGCCCGGTATCAGGAACGAGTCGATGCTGCGACGCGGGAAATCAGCAACGAAATCAATGCGAAAAGCGTTCCGCCGCGCTTGACGCCCACGTAAGCGAGCCATATAAGCGCGCCACTTCGGCGAAAAGCTGGTGGTAGGCGAAAAGCCTAGACGCAGCCGGACGTCGAGGACCGCTACAAGTAAGGCCTCCAGGCCGCAAAGCATACTAAATCGCGCGGGGCTGCGCTCTTGCCGCTATGCCCGCGTATTCGCTTTGCGCCGATGCCTCGCCTGGGCGGACCCGAGACGGCGACAAGGAAACCCGAACTCTATGCCGACCATCAATCAGTTGATTGCCAAGGGCCGCCGCCCGCTCATCGCCCGCAACAAGGTGCCCGCGCTGCAGGCCTGCCCGCAGAAGCGCGGCGTCTGCACGCGCGTCTACACCACGACCCCGAAGAAGCCGAACTCGGCGCTCCGCAAGGTCGCCAAGGTGCGCCTCACCAACGCCTACGAGGTGGTGAGCTACATCCCGGGCGAAGGCCATAACCTGCAGGAGCATTCGGTCGTCATGATCCGCGGCGGCCGCGTCAAGGATCTGCCGGGCGTGCGCTACCACATCATTCGCGGCACCCTGGACACGCAGGGCGTCAAGGACCGCAAGCAGCGCCGCTCGAAGTACGGCGCCAAGCGTCCGAAGTAGGCGAGGAGGAGCACCCATGTCCCGCCGTCGCGCTGCCGAGAAACGCGAAGTCCTGCCGGACGCCAAGTTCGGCGACCTCGTCCTGTCCAAGTTCATGAACACGCTGATGGAGCGTGGCAAGAAGTCGGTCGCCGAGAGGGTCGTCTACGGCGCCCTCGACGAGATCGAGTCCAAGCTCAAGCAGGATCCGATCCCGGCCTTTCACGAGGCGCTGGAGAACGTGAAGCCGGCCGTCGAGGTGCGTTCGCGCCGCGTCGGCGGCGCCACCTACCAGGTGCCGGTCGAGGTCCGTCCGGAGCGGCGCCAGGCGCTCGCCATCCGCTGGATCATCCAGGCCGCCCGCGACCGATCGGGCCACAGCATGCAGGAGAAGCTCTCGGCCGAACTGCTCGATGCCTTCAACCGTCGCGGCAACGCGGTGAAGAAGCGTGAGGACACCCACAAGATGGCCGACGCCAACAAGGCGTTTGCGCATTACCGCTGGTAAGCGGCCCGGCCCCCTCCCCGCAGAAAGCCCCAACCATGGCTCGCACCACCCCCATCGCGCACTATCGCAACATCGGCATCATGGCGCACATCGATGCCGGCAAGACGACGACCACCGAGCGCATCCTCTACTACACCGGCAAGTCGCATAAGATCGGCGAAGTCCACGACGGCGCCGCGACCATGGACTGGATGGAGCAGGAGCAGGAGCGCGGCATCACCATCACGTCGGCTGCCACCACTTGCTTCTGGAAGGTCGAGACCGGCCCGTACAAGGACGTCAGCTACCGCATCAACATCATCGACACGCCCGGCCACGTCGACTTCACCATCGAGGTCGAGCGTTCGCTACGCGTGCTCGACGGCGCGGTGTGCGTGTTCGACTCGGTTGCCGGCGTCGAGCCGCAGTCGGAGACGGTGTGGCGCCAGGCCGACAAGTACGGCGTGCCGCGCATCTGCTTCGTCAACAAGATGGACCGCACCGGCGCCAACTTCTGGCGCACCGTCGAGATGATCAAGGATCGCCTCGGCTCCAAGCCGCTGGTCACCCAGATGCCGATCGGCATCGAGTCCGAGTACAAGGGCCTGGTCGACCTGGTGTCGAACAAGGCGATTATCTGGCTCGAGGAGACGCTCGGCGCCAAATACGAGGTCGTCGAGATCCCGGACGACCTCAAGGAGCAGGCCGCCGAATGGCGCCACAAGATGGTCGAGATGGCGGTCGAGCAGGATGACGTCGCGCTCGAGAAGTACCTCGCTGGCGAGCAGCCCGACTACGAGACGCTGATCAAGTGCATCCGCAAGGGCACGATCTCCTACGCGTTCGTGCCGGTGCTGTGCGGCTCGGCGTTCAAGAACAAGGGCGTGCAGCCCATGCTCGACGCGGTGGTGAACTACCTGCCGGCGCCGATCGACGTGCCCGACGTCAAGGGCGTCAAGATGGGCACCGACGAGGCGATCACGCTGCCGTCGAGCGACGACGCGCCGCTCTCCGCGCTCGCCTTCAAGATCATGACCGACCCGTTCGTCGGCTCGCTCACCTTCGCGCGCGTCTATTCGGGCGTGCTCGAGTCGGCGACCGGCGTGCTGAACAGCACCAAGGACCGCAAGGAGCGCATCGGCCGCATGCTGCTGATGCACGCCAACAACCGCGAGGACGTGAAGGAAGCCCGAGCCGGCGACATCATCGCGCTGGCCGGCCTCAAGAGCGTCACCACCGGCGACACGCTGTGCGATCCGGACCATCCGGTGATCCTCGAGAAGATGGACTTCCCCGATCCGGTCATCGAGCTCGCCATCGAGCCGAAGTCGAAGGCCGACCAGGAGAAGCTCGGCCAGGCGCTCGGCCGTCTGGTGCAGGAGGATCCGACCTTCCGCGTCGCCACCGACCAGGAGACGGGCCAGACCGTGATCAAGGGCATGGGCGAGCTCCATCTCGAGATCAAGGTCGACATCCTGCGCCGCACCTACAAGGTCGACGCCAATGTCGGCGCCCCGCAGGTCGCCTATCGCGAGACGCTCGGCCGCAAGTCCGAGATCGACTACACCCACAAGAAGCAGACCGGCGGCTCGGGGCAGTTCGCCCGTATCAAGCTGGTATTCGAGCCGGGCGCGCCGGGTTCGGGCTACAGCTTCGACAGCAAGGTGGTCGGTGGCTCGGTGCCGAAGGAGTTCATCCCCGGCGTCGAGAAGGGCCTCGCGGCGTCGCGCGAGACCGGCGTGCTCGCGGGCTTCCCGGTGATCGACTACAAGGTGAGCCTGGTCGACGGCAACTACCACGACGTCGATTCGAGCGTGCTGGCGTTCGAGATCGCCGCCCGCGCGGCCTTCAAGGAAGGCCTGGCCAAGGCGCAATGCAAGCTGCTCGAGCCGATCATGAAGGTCGAGGTGGTGACGCCCGAAGATTACATGGGCGACTGCATCGGCGACCTGAACAGCCGGCGCGGCCAGATCCTGGGCATGGAGGCGCGCGGCAACGCGCAGGTCATCAACGCGATGGTGCCG
>VBAF01000329.1:3523-6854 GCA_005884705.1 Alphaproteobacteria bacterium | reverse complement strand
CCGGCCGAGGTCCTGCCGATGGCGCAGCGGTATTTCTTGTTCTGATGATCAAGATGGATCATCGACTCGGCCCATGAAGCGCGCGACCGACGTCATCCGCGCGGGCCATTGGCCCGCTGCCGAAAGGATCGACACCGTCACCCTCCTGTTCGACGACCGCTATCGCCGCCGCCTGCGCATGCTGGGTGACGGCGGGTTGGACTTCCTGCTCGACCTCGTCGAACCGATCGTCCTGCATGGCGGCGATGGGCTGCGGCTGGAGGAGGGCGGTTATGTCGAGGTCAAGGCGGCCGACGAGGAGCTGGTCGAGGTGCGCGGCCGCGACGCCGCCGCGTTCGCGCGACTGGCTTGGCACCTCGGCAATCGCCACCTGCCGGCGCAGATCGAGGGTGAGCGCATCCTGATCCGCGACGACCATGTGATCGTCGACATGCTGCGCGGCCTCGGCGCCGAGGTGCGCAAGGTGAAGGCACCGTTCGATCCCGAGGGCGGTGCCTACGGCCAGCACAACCACGATCCCGACCATCGTCACGGCGCGCTGCACGCCGAGCGCCATGGCTGAGGCCCTCTACCGTCTTATGGCCTGGCTGTCGCCCGCCTATCCGATCGGCGGCTTCAGCTACAGCCACGGCATCGAGACGGCCGTCGAAGAGGGCTTCATCGTCGATCGGGCGTCGCTGGTGGCGTGGCTGCAAACGGTGCTGGCTGCCGGAACCGGCCGCGTCGACGGCGCACTGTTCGCTGCGGCGTGGCGCGCCGCGGACACCAAGGACTGGCATGCTTTCGACACCACCGCCGAACGCGCCGCCGCGTGGCGCGGCACGTCGGAGATGGCGCTCGAAGCGCGCCAGCAGGGCGGCTCCTTCCTGTCGATCACCCGCACCGCGTGGCCGCATCCCGATCTCGATGCCGCGCACCAGCGGCTCGACGGCGAGATCGCGCTGCCGGTCGCGGTCGCGCTGGCCGCCGCGGCGCACGGCATCGCGCTCCCGGCCGCGCTGGAAGCCTATCTGCACGCCTTCACGGCCAATCTCATCTCCGCCGCCGTACGCACCGTCCCGCTCGGCCAAAGCGACGGCCAGATCGCGCTCGCCAGCCTGGAAGGCGCGGTGCGCCACGCGCTCGAGGCGGCGCTGGCGGTGGCCGATCTCGACGAGGTGGGCACATCGACGCCGCTGCTCGATTGGTGCTCGCTGCGCCACGAAACGCAGTACACTCGGCTGTTCCGGTCATGACCCTGCCGATCGCCCTTTCCCTCGTCCTCGCCGTGCTTGCGCTGGCCCATGCCTGGTGGGCGATGGGGCGGATCTGGCCGTCGGCCAGCGAGTTCGCGCTGGCCCACGCGGTGATCGGCGACGGACGGAGCCGCATGCCGGCGCCCTGGCAATGCGCTGTCGTCGCCGGGCTGCTCGCGGCGGTCGCGGCGTGGCCGTGGATCGTCTTGCGCTGGCCCGACAGCGAGTTCGTGCTGATCGGCTCGATCGTGATCGGCGCGATCTTCTTCCTGCGCGGCACCGCGGGTTACAGTCCGCGCTGGCGGGGACGGTTCAAGGTCCAACCGTTCCGCACCCTCGACTTCTACCTCTATTCGCCGCTCTGCCTGGCGCTGGGCGTTGGCTTCATCGCGTTGCTGACGCGGGAGATGCATTGATGCAAGCGCGCGGTCCCCTGCGGGTCGGCGTCGGCGGGCCGGTCGGATCGGGCAAGACGGCGCTGGTCGAGCGGCTGTGCAAGAAGATGCGCGCGGATTACGACATCGCGGTCGTCACCAACGACATCTATACCAAGGAGGACGCCGAGTTCCTGACCCGCGCCGGGGCGCTCGCGCCCGAGCGCATCGTCGGCGTCGAGACCGGCGGCTGCCCGCATACCGCGATCCGCGAGGACGCCTCGATCAATCTGGCGGCGGTGTCGGACATCGTGCGCAAGTGGCCCAAGATCGAGATCGTGTTCGTCGAGTCCGGCGGCGACAACCTGGCGGCGACCTTCTCGCCCGAGCTGGCCGACCTCACCATCTACGTGATCGATGTCGCGGCCGGTGAAAAAATCCCGCGCAAGGGCGGGCCGGGCATCACCCGCTCCGATCTGCTGGTGATCAACAAGATCGATCTCGCTCCGATGGTCGGAGCCGACCTCGGCGTGATGGACCGCGATGCGCGCAGGATGCGTGGCCAGCGCCCCTTCCTGTTCTCCAATCTGAAGGAGAACAAGGGCGTCGAGGAGATCGCCGCCTTCATCGTTCGCCAAGGCGGCTTGCCCGCGCGCCGAGAATGAGAGAAAACTACGCCATGCTCCGCCTTCTCGGTTTGTCACTTTTGTTTCTGACCGTTGCCGGCCCCGCCGTTGCCCATCCCGGCCACGTCGAGTCCGGCTTTCTGCATCCGCTGACCGGTCCGGACCACTTCCTGGCCATGGTGGGCGCGGGGATGTGGGCGGCCTTCCTGGCATCCCGCAAGCCGGCCGCGGCTTTCTGGGTGCCGGCGGCCTTCATGCTGATGATGGCGTTTGGGGCAGCTGCCGGATTCGCAGGCATCAAACTGCCCTTCTCGGAGGCGGGGGTGATCGCCTCGGTTTTCATGCTCGGCGGCCTGATCGTGGCGACGGTCCAGCTGCCCACCGCGACCGCCATGCTGCTGGTTGGCTGGTTCGCCGCGCTGCACGGCTATTCCCATGCGGTCGAGGCGCCGGCCGGCGACCCCGGCCGCTATATGCTGGGGTTCCTGCTGGCCACGGCCCTGCTCCATGCGATCGGCCTGGCCCTCGGCTGGGTTGCCGGGCGCGCGACCGGCAACCTCGGTTTGCGGACCATGGGCGGCCTGGTCATGGTCGGTGGTGCCCTTATCCTGGTGTCCCACTAGGCCTTTGTTTCCCGACCTCTAAGGCGAGTTGGCACGCTTCTCGCTTCCCTTGGCTCCCGGCGGGGGTTTTCCGTCGGAGAACAACAAGGAGAAGCGGGATGAAGTTGGGTTCGATGATGCGGACAGGCCTCGTCGCCGCCGGCTTGCTGGCCGGCGCCGCGACCAGCGCGTTCGCTCAATCGGGGGATACGATCAAGGTCGGCATCCTCCATTCCCTGTCGGGCACGATGGCGATCAGCGAGACGACCCTGAAGGACGTCATGCTGATGCTGATCGAGGAGCAGAACAAGAAGGGCGGCGTGCTCGGCCGCAAGCTCGAGGCCGTGGTCGTCGATCCGGCGTCGAACTGGCCGCTGTTCGCCGAGAAGGCGCGCGAGCTCCTGCAGAAGGAGAAGGTCGCGGCGGTGTTCGGCTGCTGGACCTCGGTCAGCCGCAAGTCGGTGCTGCCGGTGTTCGAGGAGCTGAACGGCCTG
>VBAF01000329.1:0-3505 GCA_005884705.1 Alphaproteobacteria bacterium | reverse complement strand
CAACCAGCAGGCCATCCCGGCCGTCGACTACCTGATGAGCAAGGACGGCGGCGAAGTGAAGCGCTGGGTCCTGGCCGGCACCGATTACGTCTATCCGCGCACGACCAACAAGATCCTCGAGGCGTACCTGCTGCAGAAGGGCGTCGCCAAGGCAGACATCATGATCAACTACACGCCGTTCGGTCATTCCGATTGGCAGTCGATCGTGGCGGACATCAAGAAGTTCGGTTCGGCCGGCAAGAAGACGGCGGTGGTTTCGACCATCAACGGCGACGCCAACGTTCCGTTCTACAAGGAGCTCGGCAACCAGGGCCTCAAGGCCAAGGACATCCCGGTCGTCGCCTTCTCGGTCGGCGAGGAAGAGCTGGCCGGCGTCGACACCAAGCCTCTGGTCGGCCATCTCGCCGCCTGGAACTACTTCCAGTCGGTCAAGGACCCGGCCAACGAGGCCTTCATCAAGACCTGGCAGACCTTCACCAAGAATCCCAAGCGCGTGACCAACGATCCGATGGAAGCGCACGTGATCGGCTTCAACATGTGGGTCGAGGCGGTCAAGAAGGTCGGCACGACCGATCCGGACAAGGTGATCGACGGCATCATCGGCGTGAAGGTCCCCAACCTGACCGGCGGCGTGTCGGAGATGCTGCCGAACCACCACATCACCAAGCCGGTGCTGATCGGCGAGATCGCGGCGAACGGCCAGTTCGACGTCGTCTGGAAGACCCCGGGCCTGGTGCCGGGCGCCGCCTGGTCGCCGATCCTCGACGATTCCAAGAATCTCAAGGCCGATTGGACGAAGCCCGTGAACTGCGGAAACTTCGACACCGTCGCCAACAAGTGCATCGGCAAGACGGCCGCCAAATAGGCCTCTAGTCTCAGCAACCCACAAGGGCGGGGCGACTTTAGAGTCGCCCCGTTCCTGTCTCCGGGCTAATTCTCCGTGATGTTCTCCGCGCGTCCGATCCTCGCCCTGGTATCGGCGCTGGCCTCTTTGTTGTTGGCTGGCGGGACTTTTGCCGCTGACCTGGCAACCCTCGTCGGCAATCTCGCCGTCGGCGGCTTCAGCGAGCGCGAGACGGCGATCACCGCGCTCGCCACCTCGGGCGAGGAACGCGCCGCGCCGATCCTCGAAGCCCTGGCGGCGGGGCAACTCTACGTCCGTCCGTCCGACAAGCTCGTGGTCATCGGCAGGACCGACGGCAACCGGCTCGCCCTCAGCGAAGCGATATCGGGCAAGCCGGCCGGCAGCGCGGCCGAGGCCGATCTCGAGCGCGTGCGTGTCAACAACCGCCTGCGCGGCACCATCGAGGCAGCGGTCGGCTCGCTCACCCTGATGAGCCCCAATCCCAGAGTGCGGCTCGACGCGGCCGAAGCTCTGTTCAAGCGCCGCGATGCCACGGCGCTGGCCGCCCTCGACCAGGCGCTGGCGGCGGAAAAGGACCTGCGCATCAAGCGCTCGATGAGCGAGGCGCGGGCGGCCATCGTGCTCGCCGCCTCAGACTCGACCTCGGCGCAAAAGCTCGAGGCGATCGGCCTGGTGCGCGATCGCGCCGACCGCGATGCGCTCGGTGTCCTGCGGGCCACCGCGTCGGCATCTGACGGCGAGGTCAAGACGGCAGCCACCGCCGCGGCCGCCGGCATCGAGCAGACGCTGGCTGCCTGGCAGGCGGCGCAGAACGTCTGGTACGGCATCTCCTTGGGCTCGGTCCTGCTGCTGGCCGCGATCGGGCTCGCCATCACCTTCGGCACCATGGGCGTGATCAACATGGCGCATGGCGAGATGGTCATGCTGGGCGCCTACACCACCTTCATCGTCCAGGAAATCATCCGGACCTCCGCACCGCATCTGTTCGATGCATCGCTGCTGATTGCCCTGCCGCTCGCCTTCGTCGTTTCGGGGGCCGTCGGCATCCTGATCGAACGCACCATCATCCGCTTCCTCTATGGCCGGCCGCTCGACACGCTGCTCGCGACCTGGGGCCTGTCGCTGGTACTGCAGCAGGCGGTGCGCTCGATCTTCGGCTCGTCCAACCGTGAGGTCGGGGCGCCGTCGTGGATGTCGGGCACCTTCCAGCTCGGTCAGCTCAACATCACCTATGGGCGCCTCTGGATCGTGGTGTTCGCCCTGGTCGTGTTCTGCTCGCTGATCCTGCTGCTGCGCAAGACGCCGCTCGGCCTCTACATGCGGGCGGTGACGCAGAACCGGCCGATGGCCTCGGCCATGGGCATCCGCACGCCGCGGGTCGATGCGCTGACGTTCGGCCTCGGATCGGGCATCGCCGGCCTGGCCGGCGTGGCGCTGAGCCAGATCGACAATGTCAGCCCCAACCTCGGCCAAGGCTACATCATCGACTCGTTCATGGTCGTCGTGTTCGGCGGCGTCGGCAATCTGTTCGGCACGCTGATCGGTGCGCTGACGCTGGGCGTGGTCAACAAGTTCCTCGAGCCCTATGCAGGCGCGGTGCTGGGCAAGATCCTGGTGCTGGTGTTCATCATCCTGTTCATCCAGCGCCGGCCGCGTGGCCTGTTCGCCCTCAAGGGTCGTTCGGTCGAATGAGGGCGATCGAATGATCACGCGCTTCCTGTGGCAGGGCATGACCCGCAATCTCCAGCTGTTCGTCCTGCTGGTGTTGGCGATCGGCATCCTGCTGCCGTTGTCCAACCAGCTGCTGCCGCCGGGCAGCGCGTTCCGGGTGCCGGCCTGGGTGCTGCAGCTGATCGGCAAATATCTCTGCTATGCCTCGCTGGCGCTCGCGGTCGACCTGGTCTGGGGTTACTGCGGCATCCTCACGCTCGGTCACGCGGCCTTCTTTGCGCTCGGCGGCTACTGCATGGGCATGTACCTGATGCGCCAGATCGGCACCCGCGGCGTGTATGGCAACCCGATCCTGCCCGACTTCATGGTGTTCCTGAACTACAAGGAGCTGCCCTGGTTCTGGCACGGCTTCGACCATTTCTGGTTCGCCGCGCCGATGATCGTGATCGTGCCGAGCGTGCTGGCGCTGGCACTCGGCTGGTTCGCCTTCCGAAGCCGCGTCACCGGCGTTTATCTGTCGATCATCACCCAGGCGATGACCTTCGCCCTGCTGCTTGCCTTCTTCCGCAACGACATGGGCCTGGGCGGCAACAACGGCATGACCGACTTCAAGGACATCCTGGGCTATTCGGTGCAGGCCGATTCGACGCGCGCGGTGTTGTGCTTCGCCTCCGCCCTGGCGCTCGCGATTTTCCTGGTGATCGCCGCAGCGGTTGTCGGGTCGCGCTTCGGCAAGGCCTTGACGGCGGTGCGCGACGCCGAGAGCCGCATGCGCTTCCTGGGCTATAGGGTCGAGGGCTACAAGCTCTTCGTGTTCGTCCTGTCGGCCGCGATGGCCGGCATCGCCGGCGCCCTCTACGTGCCGCAGGTCGGCATCATCAACCCCAGCGAATTCGCGCCCGGCAACTCGATCGAGGCGGTGCTGTGGGTCGCGGTCGGCGGGCGCGGCACCCTGATCGGCCCGGTGAT
>VBAF01000328.1:3897-7418 GCA_005884705.1 Alphaproteobacteria bacterium | reverse complement strand
ACGGCAACAAGTACTGGTGCACCTTCGCCGACGGCGCCGATTACATCATGCTGGTCGCGCGCACCTCCGACCCGCCCGACCCCAGGCGCAAGCATGTCGGCCTGTCCTCCTTCCTGATCGAGAAGAAGCGCGGCACCCTGCCTGACGGCGTAAAGGGATCGCCGATACCCAAAATAGGCTATTTCGGCTGGAAGACCTGGGAGCTCGCCTTCGACAATTGCCGGCTGCCGGCCGAGGCGCTGATCGGCGAGGAAGGCCGCGCGTTCTACTACATCTCGGCCGGCCTCGAACGGGCGCGCGCCCATACCGCGGCGCGCGCGATCGGGCTCGCCGCGGCGCGCTGGAGGACGCCACCGCCTACGCCCAGGAACGCCGGCAATTCGGCCAGGCCATCGGCGACTTCCAGAACACGCGGTTCAGGCTCGCCCGCATGGCGACCGAGATCGAAGCGGCGCGCCAGCTCATGTATTTCGTGTGCGACGAGATCGACCAGAAGCGGCGCTGCGACAAGGAGGCGGCGATGGTGAAGTTCTTCGCCTCCGAGATGGCCGAGCGCGTGACCTCCGAGGCGCTGCAGATCTTCGGCGGCGCCGGTTACACCACGCTGCACGCCGTCGAGCGCTACTGGCGCGACGCGCGGCTGACCAAGATCTTCGAGGGCACCTCGGAGATCCAGCAGCGCATCATTTCCGACCACCTGCTCGGCAAGCCGAAGGCAGCTTAGCCCGTCAGGCATTGCCGGATTTCCTCCGCCCCTGCAGGTTGGTGGTGAGATTTGCCCAGAAGCCGGGCGGGCGCTGGGCGCGGCTGGCGGTGGACATCCGGCGATAGACGTCGCGCAGCGACCGCTGCGTCGACTCCAGCGGTTTCAAATGAGCGCCCTGGTCACCCGGCACCAGGGTGAGCTCGCGGGTGTGGAAGAGCTCGAGCCCCGGCCGGTGGCCGATGCTGATGATCGAGCTCTCCGGCAGCTCCTCGATCAGGAGGGTCATGATGTTCTCGTGGGTGGCGTCGTCGAGCGCCGAGGTCGCCTCGTCCATGAAGATCCAGTCGGGCTAGTGGACCAGCGTGCGGGCGAAGGCGACGCGCTGCTGCTCGCCGCCGGACAACTGCTGGTCCCAGCGTTCGGTCTCGTCGAGCCGGTCTTTCAGGTGATCGAGGCCGACCTTGTGCAGCATGTCCTGCAGGAGATCGTCGGTGATGCCCTCAGGCGCCTTCGGGTAGTGCAAGGCATCGCGCAGGGTGCCGAGCGGGAAGTACGGCTTTTGCGGCATGAAGGTGATCTTGCCGGTCGGCAGGTGGATCGCGCCGCGTCCCCACGGCCAGACGCCGGCCACGGCGCGCATGATGGTGCTCTTGCCGCTGCCGGACTGGCCGCGGATCAGCACCCGCTCGGGACGCCGGATCTCGACCTCCGCCTCGGCCACCAGCATCTCGCCGTCGGGACGGGCCACGCCGAGCTCGCGCATGATCAGCCGATCGTCGTCGGTCGCCGGATGCAGCGTGATCCGCTCACCGTCGCCGGACTCGGCACTCTCCTCGAGGGCGGAGAGCGCGATGTGCAGGTGAACCACCCGGTTGGTCGAGGCACGCCAGTCGGCGAACTTCGGGAAGTTGTCGATCAGCCAGCTGAGCGCCCATTGCACGCTGGAGAAGGCCTGCGCCGTCTGCATCAGCCCGCCGAGCTGGATCTGGCCGCTGAGATAGCGCGGCAGGGCGACGATCAGCGGCACGATCGGCGCGAGATAGGCGAGCGAGCTGGTCAGCAGCGAGAGGTTGCCCTGGCCGCGCGTCTGCCTGTGCCAGGCGGTGCGCAGGTCGAACAGCGAGCCGCGCAGTCGCTCGCGCTCGTCGTCCTCGCCGCGCATCAGGGCGATGCCCTCGGCATGCTCGCGCGCGCGCGTCAGCCCGGAGCGGAAATCGGCCTCGCGGCTCTGGCGCACGTTGCCGGCATCGATCAGGCCGCGACCCAGTATGTAGGTCAGCAGCGAGCCGATCAGCGCATAGGCCACGGCGCACCACACCATGTAGCCCGGGATGTTGAGGTCGGTGCCGAACAGGTGCACCGGGAAGTCGCCCGACAAGGACCACAGCACGCCGAGGAACGTGATGAGCTGCAGGATGCACTGGATGATGGTGGTGGCGAACTCGACGGCGAACTCGGTCGAGACGCGGATGTCCTCGGCGATGCGGCCGTCGGGATTGTCGATGTCCTCGGCCAGCAGGCCGAGTTGATACTGGCGGCCCGAATTCAGCCAGCGCTGCACGGTGACGTGGCTGAGCCAGGTCCGCCAGTTCATCTGCAGGCGCCGCTTGACGTGCAGCTGGATGGCGACGCCGAGCCCGGCCGAGCCGACGATCGCGGCCAGGATCCAGAGCAGATGGAAAAGAAGGGGCAGGTCCTTCTTCTCGAGCGCGTTGAAGAAGTCGCGGTTCCACAGGTTGAGCCACAGCGCGACCCCGACATTGGCGCCGACCAGCGCCACCAGGGCGGCAGTCAGCAGCCAGGCGACCGAGCGGTAGCCGGGCGCTATCCAGTAGCCGCACGCGACGACGACGAAGGCCCGTACGGAGCTGTGCGGCGTGTCCAAGTCAGTCGCGGAAGCCCGGATCGATGCGGTCGAGCTTCCTCAGCAACGCCGGCCAATCGAGCACGCCGAACGGACGGCGCACCTGCGGCTGGTAGTTCATGTAGGTCGCCTCGACCACGTCGGCCGGGACTTCGATCAGTTTGGTGTTGCAGGACATCGCCGCGATCTGCGTCTTGCAGGAAAGCTCGAGGCGATGCATGGCGTTGAAGGCTTCGGGGATCGTCTTGGCGGCGGTCAGCAGGCCGTGGTTGCGTAGGATCATCGCGTTGTTGTCGCCGAGGTCGCTGACCAGCGTCGTGCGCATCTTGGTGTCGGTCTCAACGCCGTCGTAGTCATGGTAGCTGATCCTGGCGAAGCGCATCGCGGTCTGGGTATTGGCCAGCAGCCCGCACTTCATGGTCGATACCGCCATGCCCGCCCAGGTGTGGGTATGGATCACACAGTTCACGTCGGGCTTGGCCATGTGGAGCGCGCTATGGATCACGAAGCCGGCGCGGTTGACGCCGTACTCGATGCCGCCGACGAACTCGGGGGTGCTGAGGACGTTGCCCTCATGGTCGATCTTGAGCAGGCTCGAGGCGGTGATCTCGTCGTACAGCATGCCGTAGGCGTTGATCAGAAAGTGATCGGGCTCGCCCGGCACGCGCATCGAGATGTGGTTGGCGATCAGGTCCGTCATCTCGTAGAGGTCCATCAGCCGGTAGCACGCGGCGAGATCGACGCGCGCCTGCCACTCCTCCGGGGACACCTCGGCGCGAAGGTCGGCGACCTTCGTGGTCTTCAGCGCATGCACGGTCATGGAAACGCTCCCGGATGGTAGATCGTTCCAACGACCGTACTACCGGTGGCGTGCGGGCGCCAATCGTCCGGCGCATAACGGCGATGTTCGACCGTTTTCGACCGTTTACGCGGTTTTTGTCGGCGCTTCCG
>VBAF01000328.1:0-3885 GCA_005884705.1 Alphaproteobacteria bacterium | reverse complement strand
TCCGCAGTTCGTGCGTGAAGGGTCTGACATGTCGGCTCCTGTTCGTGACGTTCACGCACAGGATACGCGCGGTCCTCTCACCGACCTATTCTGGGCATTGGCTGCGAGAAAAAGAGGCCATTTGCAGGGGTCGAATCGCCGGCCAATGCCCAGAATGAGGAGACAGGAACGTGCCAAACGAGGGCCGCTCGGGCTCATCCTCGCGAATTGCCCGCAAACGCGACGAAGCCGGCGACAGAATTTGCTGTCCCGGCAAAAGAAAAAGATTCTAGCGCTTGCGCGGCAGCTTGGTCTCGGCCGGCAAGGGATAGGCGGTGGTCGACTTGATGCGCTCCATGGCGAAGCGCGAGGTGACGTTCTTGAGCGGCATGGTGTCGATCAGTCGCTTATAGAAGGCGTCGTAGGCCTGCATGTTGGGCACCACGACCCGCAGCATGTAATCGATGTCGCCGGCCATGCGGTAGAACTCCATGACCTCGGGCATTGCCGTCACGGTCTGGGCGAAGCGGGCGAGCCAGGCGGTCGAATGGTCGCCGGTCTCGATCGACACGAACACGGAAAGCCCCATGCCGACCGCTTCGGGGCTGATCAGCGCCACCCGCTTCAGGATCACGCCGGCCTTCTCAAGCCGCTGGATGCGCTTCCAGCACGGGCTTTGCGACAGCCCGACCCGGTGGGCGATCTGGGCCAGCGACAGGCTGGCATCTTCCTGCAGGAGCACCACGATCTTGCGATCGATGGCGTCCATCTCTTGGCCGGTGCTCATGGCATCACTTTCGGGCCGGGACATCCAAATCTCAATGGGTGTCCTATGGGGCGTCCAAGAGGGGCGATCAGGAGGACAGCGCCTGCAGCTCGACCGGCCGGCCGAGCCGCGCCTCGAGGAGGGCGGCGAGCGCATCGAGATCGTCGCCGACCGGCCCGGCATAGCTCGCCAGGCGGCGGTCGGCGCCCTCGAACCAGGCAAGCCGGCAGCGCCCCTGCTCGCGCACCACGCAACCCTCGACCCGGCCGGCGGCGGCGATGGTCCAGAGCGCGGGTTCGTGGGCGAGGAAGCGGGCGAACATGCCTGTCTGTCTAGGCCGACCCGCGCACGGCCTCAATGAAAGCGGTCGCCGATTGCAGGCGGTGGTACGGCAGGAAAATCTCTCCGCCATGGCATCGGCGGCAGATTCTCACTGCGTCAGCTTGGCCTCGCGATAGAAGCGCAGGACGCCGGGGTGCAGCTCGTCAAGCGAGGCGATCGCGGCCAGGGTGTTGCGCGCCGTCGTTTGCACCGTGTGCTTGGACGGCATCGACGAACGCTCGGTCTTGTAAAGCGACTTGGCGAGGCGGTGGCCAACCGCGTCGTCGAGATCGGGGCGGGCCAGGATGTAGCTCCAGGCGCCGACCGTCACGATCGGATCGTACTGCCCGGGATAGAGGCCCGGCGGCACGGTGAGCTTGACGAGGAAGGCGTACTTGGTCCGGATCTGCTCGATCTCCGCCGCGCTGGGCACGATGAAGCGCACGCCGCCCGGCTGGCCGGCGAGCTCGACGAAGCCCGGCCAGCGATAGCCGCTGCCCCACAGGGCGGAGGCGCGCCGCTCGATCACCAGCGTCGGCCCGTCGGTGAAGCGCTCGGGATAGATCGCCTGGAAATCGCGGTCCTGGTCGAGGCCGAGGCCGTCCATCACGTAGCGCGCCTGCACCGCGCTGGCCGTGCCACGAGGGCTCCAGACGACCGGGCGGCCCTCGAGATCAGTGATCTTGCGATAGCGCGTCTCGGGGCGCACCGCGAACATGCCGGGCGCCGAATAGAGGACGCTGATGATCTTGAGGCGCGGCTGGTCGGGATGCTTGGCAATCCACTCGTACATGACCTCGCCGCCCACCAGGCCGATGTCGATGTCGCCGCTCTGCAGGAGCTCGGCGTTCTCGGTCGCGCCTTTGGTCTGCACGGGCCGGATGTCGAGAACGGGATCGACCGCCCTCAGCGCCTCGAGCAGCGCCACGCTGTAGGCGACGAAGCCGCCACCCGCGGTTGACGTGCCGAGCCTGACTTCCATCGCCTGCGCAAGCGCGGCCGCCGGCGCCAACGACAGGGCTGGGGTGGAAAGAAGCAGCGTCCGGCGTCGGATCATCTCGCTCGGGTCTTAGGCACCGCCGAACGGGACGTCAATGCGACCCTCATGGACGCACCGCCGGCGCGTCGATGGCGAGGCCGCGCGCGCGCACCATCAGCCAGCTCTCAAGCGCGAGATATTCCCGCGCCTCGTACGGCCACGGCTCGGCCCGCAGGCCGACCACGCAATTGCGCAACCGGCGCTTGAGCGAGCCCAGCGCCTGCCATTCCAGGCGATAGATCGGATAGCCCGTCGGATGGCCTTGCGGGATCGACGCGCCGGCGAGCTTCCGGCCGGCGTTGTCGTCATGGCAATTGGCGCAGGAGAGGTTCAACTGACCCTGCCGGCGCTTGTAGAGATCGGCTCCTTCCGCCCGCAGGGACGAAAGCCTCGGATCGCCCGGCGGCGCGATCGGCTGGCCGCGCGACTGCAGGGCGATATAGGCGCCGAGCGCCAGCAGGCCGTCGCTTTCGGCGGCAAGCGGGTCGGCCAGCTGGCGCGTCGTGCGGCAGAGATTGATCCGGCCCTCGAGATCGACCGGCTGGCCGGTTTCCGGAGCGACCGCCGGATAGCGCGCCGCCACGCCCTTCATGCTGGACGACGCATCGCCGTGACAGTCGGCGCAGGATTTTCCGGCGGCGCCGGCCTTTTCCGTCCACGCCGACGCGCCGGCCTGCACGAACAACATCGCCGGGTTGGCGGTGTCGTCGTCCTGCATCTTCTGCAGGGCCGGGCTCATGTCCTGGTAGCCCGAGCGGCGGCCATCGCCCTGCGCCAGCGCGAAGGAGGCCGTGAACACCGCGATCAGAACGGCCGCCAGCCGCAGGCCCGTCATGTCACCGTAATATCGACCTGGTGGGCCGCGACGAAGCCCTCGTCGCCGCTCCAGCGGAAGGCGATGATGCCGCTCTCGCTCGCAACTGCCGAGAACGAGACGAACGGGTTGGCGGCGATCGCGGGCGACATCTTCATGCGGAAGATCTCGCGGCCGTTCCAGGTCGCGCTGAAGTCCTCGATGATATTGCGCGGGATGATGCGGCCGTTGGTGCCGGGCCGGAAGCCGGTCTCCATGACGTGCATGATCAGCGCCTTGATCTCGACGACCTGGCCCTTCTTCGCCGTCTTGGGCGCGTTGACGAGCACGTTGGCCATCAGGTGACGCCCTCGATGCAGGCGGCGATGGTGACGATCACGTCGGCATGGACCGTCCAGAACTCACCCTTGCTGGTCTCGGCGACCGCCACGACCTTCTGGGTGTCGGCGAGCTTGATGCGGGTCGCCACCACCGCGCGGCCGTTGGCCGGCGACAGCCAGGCGTTGAAGACGTGCGGCTGCGGGTTCTTCTCGTTGAAGACGTGGATCGCCTTGACGTGGTCGCCGGCCGTCATCGGACTCTCGACCGAGACGGTGAGCGGCACCGCGTTGCCGTTCTCGACCAGCGGCGGGACGTCGAGCGTGACCTTGCCCTCGCGCAGCGGCGCATCGCCCGTCACCTCCTTGATGGCGGCTGCCAGCGCTTCTGGAGTCGCGTGCACGGCGAACGGCATGATGGTCACGGCAGCGGCGCTGGCGAGGAAAACGCGGCGGCACAATGCCGTCGCCCCGAGCGTAGCCGAGGGGCCTCTCTTCTGGCGGCCGCAAAAGGGGTCCCTCGACTTCGCTTCGCTTAAGCGCGGAGTTGCTCCGCGCGGCTCGGGACGACGAGTGTTCATGTCATTCCTTCAATGTCGAGAGATAGGCGACCACGTCCTCGATCTGCTCGGCGGTGAGGATGGTCTTG
>VBAF01000327.1 GCA_005884705.1 Alphaproteobacteria bacterium | reverse complement strand
CGGTCGCCCTGCTGTACGGGCTGGAGCTGTCGTTCAATCCGTTCTCGACCTGCCCGAGCTATGAAGCGGTCGCCGATCTGCCGCTGGAGCAGAAGCTCGCCGGGCTGCGCGATCCGGCGATGCGGGCGAAGCTGCTCGCCGAGCCGCCGGCTTATCGCAATCCGCAGATGCTGGCCTTCATGCGCAGCGTCGAGAACATGTACGTGCTGGGCGATCCGCCCAACTACACGCCGCCGCGCGAGCAGCGGCTCGATGCGCGCGCGGCCAAGCTCGGCATCACGCCGCTCGCACTCGCCTACGACCTGCTGGTGTCGGGCGACGGCCGCACGCTGCTGTTCCATCCCGGCGCCAACTACACCGACTCCTCCGACGCCAACATGGCGAGCATGCTGCATCACGACGACACAGTGATGGCGCTCGGGGATGGCGGCGCGCATTACGGCCTGATCTGCGACGCGAGCTACACCACCCACGCGCTGACCTACTGGACGCGCGACCGCAAAGGCGAGCGCTGGTCGTTGCCCTGGGTGGTGCAGCAGCTCACCGACGTGCCGGCGCGCCTGATCGGGCTGGGCGATCGCGGCCGCCTCGCGCCGGGCTACAAGGCCGACCTCAACGTGATCGACACGGACAATCTCCGGGTCGCCGCGCCCCATCCGGTGCACAACCTGCCGGGCGGCGGCCGCCGGCTCGAGCAGAAGGCCGAGGGCTATCGCGCCACGGTCGTCGGCGGCGCGGTCACCTATCGCGACGGCGCCTTCACTGGCGCGCTGCCGGGCCGGCTGGTGCGAGGCGCCCGTCCCGCTCCCAGAGCCGCATGAAGCTGCTGCTGACGCATGTGCCGCTGGCGCGCCGGCAATATTACGGCGCGCGGGCGCTTGCGCAATTGCACGAGCTGGCCGAGGTGACGCTGCACGAAGCCGAGGCGCCGCTCGATCCCAGGGGCCTGATCGCGGCGGCGCAGGATGTCGACCTGATCATCGCCGATCGCGCCACGCCGGTGCCGGCCGAAGTCTTCGCCGGCCTGCCGAAGCTCAAGGCGGCGCTGCGCAGCGCCATCGACATCCGCAACATCGATGTCGCCGCGGCGTCGCAGGCCAGCGTGCTGGTGACCCATGCCGAAGCAGGCTTCGTGCAGTCGGTGGTCGAGCTGACGGTGGGCCTGCTGGTCGATCTTTCTCGTGGGATGAGCCGTGCGGCGACGGCCTATCATCAAGGGCGCAAGCCCGAGATCAAGGTCGGCCGCCAGCTTGCCGGCAGCACGGTCGGCATCATCGGCTACGGCCGCATCTCGCGCGAGCTGGCGCCGGTCCTCGCGGCACTCGGCATGACGGTGCTGGTGAGCGATCCCTACGCCCAGGTCGATGATCGCCGCTTCGTCAAGCTGCCGTTCGAGGAGCTGCTGGGCCGCGCCGACTACGTGATTTGCCTCGCCATCGCCAACGAGGAGACCGAGAACCTGATGGATGCGGCGGCCTTCGCGCGCATGAAGCCCGACGCCTTCTTCGTCAACATGTCCCGCGGCAATCTTGTCGACGAGAAGGCGCTGTTCCGGGTCCTGACGGAAAACCGCATCGCCGGTGCGGCGATGGATGTCGGCCGGGCGCTGGACCAGATGCCGTCGCCGGAACTCGCACGGCTGGAAAACGTTATCGCGACGCCCCATATCGGGGGTCTGACCCCGCCGGCCAGCGAAAGCCAAGCCTTCGACACCGTCCGTCAGGTCGAGGCGCTGGTCAAAGGCGAGGTCCCGCCGGGTGCGGCGAACCTGAAGGATTGGACGCGGCGAGTTTGACCATGTTGCCTGGAAACCATGAGCTCTTCGCCGCCCACGTCGCGGAAGAGGAAGTGGGCGACTACAGCGTCACCGAGGCCGGCTGGTACGCCGTCGACGACACCGAGCACGTGGTGCTCGGCCCGTTTATCAGCTTGGCCGAATGCGAGCGCAACATCCGCGACCACGAGCGCACTCAGACGCTCAACTGAGTTCGCCGCGTCGGCGCGGCGTCAGTTGCCCGGGCCGCGCTCCATCGAGAAGGGCTGCCAGCGCTCGAGCTTGGACTTCTCCAGCACCGAGGGATTGACGCAGGCGCGCGGCCACTTTCCGCCCAGCACGAGGGCCATCTCCGCGCCGACGCGGCGCTTGCGGGCGACGTCGAAGCGGTTCGAAGCGGAGGCGACGTGCGCGGTCAGGATGACGTTGTCCATGCCGAGCAGCGGATTGTTGTGGCCGACCGGCTCGGTCTCGAGCACGTCGAGGCCCGCGCCGGCGATCCAGCCTTCTTGCAGCGCCTTGATGAGCGCCGACTCGTCGACCGTCGAGCCGCGGCCGGTGTTCACGAACAGCGCCGACTTCTTCATCTTCTTGAAGTGCGGCTCCTTCATCAGGTGGTGCGCGTCCTTGGTGCCGGGCGCGTGCATCGAGATGATGTCGGAGCGCTGCAGCAGCTCGTCATAGCCGACCGGCTGCACGCCGTAGTCGGACATCACCAGCTCCTCGATATAGGGATCGTAGGCCAGCATCTGGAAGCCGAACGGCGCGGCGCGCTTGGAGACGGCGCGCGCGACATGGCCGAACGAGATGAAGCCGAGCGTCATGCCCATCAGGCGGGGAAACTGGTAGAGCATCGGCCGCGCCTTGCCCCAGTCGCCCTTGCGCACCATCTGGTCCTGCACGACCAGCCGCCGCCACGAGGCGAGGATCAGGGTCATGGCATGGTCGGCCACCTCCTCGATGAAGGTGTCGGGGCAGTTGGTCACCGGGACGCCGAGCGCGGTCGCCGCCTCGACATCGACCGAGTCGACGCCGACGCTGGCCAGCGACACGACTTTGAGCTTCTTGGCCGCGCCGATGACCTTGGCGGTGATGCGCGGCCGGCCCTTGCCGTAGATCGCGTCGGCATCGACGGCCGCAGCGGCCAACTCGTCCTCGCCGCCCTTGACCTCGACGATCTCCGCGCCGATGCCGGCCAGCGCTTCCATTTCGAGCGAATGGTCGGCGCCCGGGACGCCGGTGCCCGGGCCGGCGGTGGTCACGATCTTGTATTTCGCCACGTCTGGTCTCCTCCAGTGCTTTGACGGCACTGTAGCCTATTATCGGGGCGGTCCAAGACGGGGGAAGCGATGGCTGCGGCCAGGAATGTATTGCTGATCGTGGTCGACCAATGGCGGCTAGGTTTGCCGACCGGACCCTGACCGGCTATCGCGCTACGCCCCAGCGGCTGGAGGTGCGCGCGGCGTGGCCTTCGCGCTAGACTGGGCACACCGGTGTCATGACACGGTTCGCTTGGCTCCCATCCTCTGAACAGAAAAATGACCCAGGACCTCTATCACCGCCCGGATCCCGGCACGCATCCGGCCAATCTCTCGCCCGAGTACAAATCGACGGGCGGGCGCGCACCGCGACGGCCGGCGATCGTGCTGCCGCAGACTTTGTCGGAGATCACCGGCCCGCTGCTCGACAGCGAGCATGTCGGCGACTCGGAGAACGATCTGACCAAGCAGCGCGCGGGAGAGCCGCTCGGCGAGCGCATCGTCGTGCATGGCCGCGTGCTCGACGAGAACGGCAAGGCCGTCCCGCAGGCAATGGTCGAGATCTGGCAATGCAACGCCGCCGGCCGCTACCACCATCCCGGCGACCAGCACGACGCGCCGCTCGATCCGAATTTCTACCGCGTGCGTGCAGATCGAGACGGCCACTACCAGTTCATCACCATCAAGCCCGGCGCCTACCCCTGGAAGAACCATCACAACGCCTGGCGGCCGGCGCACATCCATTTCTCGCTGTTCGGGCCGGCCTTCGCGACGCGCCTGATCACCCAGATGTACTTCCCCAACGATCCGCTGCTCGCCTACGACCCGATCTACAACGCGGTGCCGGCCGGCGCGCGCGAGCGGCTGCAGGCGGCGTTCGACATGGCGAGCACGCGGCCCGAATGGGCGCTCGCCTACCGGTTCGACATCGTGCTGCGTGGCCGCAACGCCACGCCCGTGGAAAGCTGAAGATGCAGCTCACGCCGTCGCAGACGATCGGGCCGTTCTATTGGGGAA